>NZ_JAKUFR010000001.1:0-149588 GCF_022663555.1 Bacillus cereus group sp. BfR-BA-01381 | reverse complement strand
GATTAACTTATTAATCGTTTTTTTTATATTTATAATCTTCTGATAATCTAATTTTAACTTTATACAATAGTTATGTACACAACATAATGTACATTTTTTAGTAATCTTAGCGATGGATGTTGAGGCGAAAAAGAATAGGGATGGAATAGTGCAGTGGACGTATGACGATATACCCGAGAAGTTATGGAGCATTAGACCGCTCAGTAAATTTTGGGGTATATCGTATAAAACAGAAATGAAATTGAATCGAAAAGGTATACATACGATTGGAAATTTAGCGCAGTATCCTTTGAAATATTTAAAGCAATCATTCGGTGTAATAGGGGAAGAATTACATCTACATAGTAACGGAATTGATTTTAGCAGAATAGCAGAAAAATACGTTCCAGCAACAACATCTATAGCGAAAAGCCAAATATTATTTCGTGATTATTCGATAGAAGAGTTCATCGTTATTTTATTAGAGCATGTAGAAGAAGTTTGCTACAGATTGAGAAGAGAAAAGAAATATGCGCAAACGATTCATTTTTCAGTTGGATACAGTAAGGAATATGGAGGGGGAATAAAAAAGGCACATACATTAAATAGAGCAACAAATTTAACGATGGATATTTATAATGTTTGTACCTATTTTTTATACGAGCGACATACAGGAGAACCAATTCGATCGGTAAGCCTTTCCTTAACAAATCTAATAAATGAAGGGGAAGAGCAAATTTCGCTTTTCGATAACATTATACAAAGAGAAAAAGAAATGCGATTAACGAAAGTTATGGACGAAATTCGAACACGATTTGGTAAGAACAGTATTTTACGTGGAATTTCTTACACAAGCGTCGCAACAGCAAGATATAGAAACACGTTATTAGGAGGACATAAATCGTGATGAATGCTAATATGCCAAAAGGAAGAGAGATGGTAAAGTGGCAACCGTTTGCCAGTATGCCAGAGCAGTTCGTTTGTATTAAAGAAATGATACAGGAGCAAACAAAAATCCCTCGTCCAATTTTAACGCAAGATGCAAAAGAAAGGATTGAGAATAAGCTGTTAATTTCATATTTAGGTGAAGAAGAGGTTTTACTTACATATTATAAAAATGGCTATCTATATAAAAATTACATAACAGTAGCTGATATAAATCCATTAAATAAGACGATTACTTGTACTGATGCTTTTCGTAATCAAAGAATCTTTAAGTTTAGGGATGTAATGGAAGTGGATTAGAGTATCTTTCTATGCAGTAGGGTATTTTTAGCAGTCTACTGCATAGAAAAATCAAAGATCCAGTCACATATCAATTTTCAAGGTTTTAAAATGACTTTTATACAATCATCTTCACGATTATTAAAAATTTGATAACCGTAGCTCGCTTCTTCAAGGGGAATTTTGTGCGTAATAATCTCTTTTGGATCAAATTCTTTGTTTGTTATTTTTTCAAATAGTTCCGGCATAAAATGAATGACAGGTGCTTGTCCCATTTTTAAATTAATATTTCTAACCCAAAATGCCCCGAGTGGAAAGGCATTATAATTTCCGCCATAAACACCAGTCATTTGAACTGTTCCATATTTTCTTACGGCTTTCGTAGCGATTTGAATAGGGCCGAGAGTTCCGCCTTGTAATTTTAATTTTTGTTCCAGAAATTCTAGAGGTGATTTTTTCCCATCCATCCCCACGCAATCAATGACTACATCGGCACCGCCATGTGTAATTTCCTTTAAATGTTCTCCCATATCAGGAAATTTTGTAAACTCAAATACCTCAACATTGTTAATCTTTTTTGCATAATTTATTCGATAATCTAAGTAATCGACTGCGATTACGCGTTTAGCACCTTGCATCCAAGCGAATTTTTGTGTCATTAATCCAACAGGTCCACAACCAAGGACGATAACAGTATCACCTCGCTTAACGCCTGCGTTTATTACACTCCAATAAGCTGTTGGCAAAACATCGGATAAAAACAGTAGAGATTCATCTTCCAGTTCGCATGATTCTGGTATAACAAATGGAGTGAAATTTCCGAAAGGAACTTTTAAATATTCTGCTTGTCCGCCTGGATGGTTACCAAATTTCTCTGTATAACCAAAGTATCCACCAGAATCATAATGAGGATTGGAGTTATCACATTGGCTTTCCATTTCATGTTGGCAATAAAAACAATGTCCACAAGCAACGTTAAAGGGGATTACAACACGGTCGCCTTTTTTCACTTTCGTAACATCTGGACCTACTTCTTCAACAATGCCCATTGGCTCATGGCCAATAATATATCCTTGTGGTAAAGGCATGTTACCTTGATATAAATGTAAATCAGAACCGCAAATAGCGGTTGAAGTAATTTTTACAATAATATCATCTTTTTTTTCTAACTTTGCATCATCCACTTGTTTAACTTGTACTTGGTTTGGACCTTGATAGGTTACAGCTTTCATCTCGTATCTCCTTAGGAATCATTTTTCAAAATTTATCCCGCATTAACGGGCAGTAAGATCCCCACCTCAAAATTCAGCGGAAGCAAAGAAGTTAGGTGGGGGGGCGGGCTGCACGTAAAAGCCCGATTGGTGAGGGCTGATTAAAGTTTCACTTTATATGTATCTCTTGGCAAAACAGAAATCTTTAGTAAAGAGGAATCTATACATAGTGTTGTTATGACAGTATGTTATAGCAACTCTTCTTTCTTATGTCTTCTGCACTATTTTAAGAAGAAATTCAATATTTATTCATAAACTAATTCCCATAAAAAGGATAATTATTATTTCATAATCTGTAGCATATTAAAAACATCGGAGGTGAAATAATATGGCAAACAATAATAGTGGAAATCGTAATGAATTGTTAGTTCGAGGTGCTGAACAGGCTCTTGATCAAATGAAATATGAAATTGCACAAGAGTTTGGTGTACAACTTGGTGCAGATACAACAGCTCGTTCAAATGGATCTGTTGGTGGTGAAATTACAAAACGTTTAGTAGCAATGGCTGAACAACAACTTGGTGGTAGAGCTAACCGCTAAGTAAATTGACATACAATATAGTAGATATGTAAATCAATTTCTTTTGTATATGTGTAAAAATAAAAACCCTTATAGTAAATGGATTCTCACTCAAAGATTATTGATAATCTTCTTTCATAATCTTTGAGTATTTGATTTGTAAACTACTTTCCTAAACAATAAACACGCAGTGTTGGAAAGGTGTTTTCCATGCATAGTAGAAAATCTTTTGCAGGAAAAAGCATACTTAAAAATTTGATTTCAATATTGAAATCAATATTGATTATGATATTTTCGAAAGGGAGGAATTTAAAAATGGGTATTTTAAGTGGAAATCCTCAAAATGAGCCGTTACATTACGGAGAAGTATTTGATATTTGGAGTTATCTTCTTGCTGCACAGGGTGCGATTGCAAGTCATCAAGTATTTATGAATCACACAGGTGATGAAGATTTGAAGAAGTTTTTAGAAAGCTTAATTGAAAATGATATGAATTCGGAGATAGAAGAATTAAAGGCGCTTTTAAAAGTTAATGGGGTTGCTTTACCGCCTGCTCCTCCAGAACGACCAGTCGCATCTATTGAAGATATTCCTCCAGGAGCACGTATTAATGATGTTGAAATAGCAGCAGCTGTTTCTGCAGGATTAGCAGCTGGACTTGTGACATGTAGTCAAGTGATGGGAAAATGTCTTCGAGAAGATGTAGGGATGCTATTCGGACAATTTCATATGAAAAAAGCGCAAGCAGGTGTAACTTTGCTGCGTTTAAGTAAGAAAAAAGGGTGGGTAGTTCCACCTCCATTACATGTAAGAAATTCTGATCAAGCTTAATAAACAAAAATAAAAAAGTGGCATTGGCCACTTTTTTATTTTTTAGATGTATCCCCACTTCGGATTTGTTTATTTAGTTTCTTAAATATAAGAAAAAAAGTATTTTCATGCGTAATGTATCTTTTTGTCTACATATTTTCCATAGTCGGGTACAGCGATTTTATCGAATTCTTGAACAAGTGTTTTGAGGCTTGTTGATAGCAATTCACCTGACATTGGTATCCCATGTCCAGTAATAGCGACCAGAGGCTTTAATTCTTCTAATTTAATGACTGATTCTTTAGCGGCTTTCCAGTCTGTTGTTAAATAACGAGGGGGGCCGCTTATTTCCTGTTCCTGAGTAAATACTTTATATAGATATTCCTGTTTCACTGTAACAAAAGCATCACCAGCAATTAAAGTTCGGTCTTTTTCTCGAAATAATGAAATATGCCCAGGAGTATGCCCTGGTGTATGAATCCATCTAAACTCTGGCATATGAGGAATAGTTCCATCGGTAGGCAGCGCTTTTACGCTACTTCCTAAATCAATTGGTTCATTAGGGAACAGGGGAGACATTTTCGCTACTATACCACCTTCAACTGTTGGATCTGGTTCAGGATAGCTTTGTTGTCCAGTCAAGAACGGTATCTCCATTTCATGAGCATAGACTGGAACATCCCAATACTTGATGAGTTCAATTATTCCCCCAACATGATCAAAATGCCCGTGAGTTAAAATAATTGCTTTTGGGCGGTTGTTTGTACCAAATCGCTTCTCAGTGACAGAGATAATTTCATTTGCACATTTAGGCATTCCAGCATCAACTAAAACAAAATCATCGGTATGCGGATTTCCAACAAAACATATGTTGACGATTTGAATCGTGTAGCAAAATAAATCAGACAATACTTCGAGGCCATGACCACTTTCAATTGAAGTTGCTGGAATAAACTTGTAATCACTTCCATAATTCATTTCCTTGTCCACTTGTTATCCCCCTTAATTTATTCCAATATGACATTATAGTTCCCTAATTTTGAAAATCCATTTTTGGGGATATCGTTCTATGAATACAATTTCATTCATTTCTCTTAATATTCCACATTCCGTTTTACTTACATAGAATAGAATGCATATTCAAAGTTATTTTTATGGCAATTCAGAAAGTCTCTACTTGAAGTAGTCATCCACCTTTGGAGATTTTATAGTATATCAACTTTGTTTCTTACTCGTTTATTACATTTAATCTCACAAGTACCCATTATTAAAATGAGGAGAGAAACGTACTTGAATATAGAAAGTTTTTAATTTGAGAGGAGGAACTATCATATGGAAAAGGTACTAACGTTTAATTTTCCGGGGGAAAGACATGTGGACCCAACTCTTGCTCTTATTGAAGAATTAGTAAAAAGAGGAGAAGAAGTTGTTTACTATTGTGTAAAGGAGTATAAGGAGAAGTTTGAAAGAACAGGAGCTTCGTTTCGTCCATATGAAAATTTTTTAGCAACAGTAAACATGTTGGAAAGGATGAAAGGAAAAATAAATTCCTCTGAACTATTATTACATATGGTAAAATCCATGGACAACACAATAAAGATTGTTATAGAAGAACTGGCGGTTTCTTTTCGATTGTTTTGTTATTCTTATGGTTCTTTTTGTATTAAGGTAAATTCAATTTTTATATCAAAATTTCGAGAAATAAGTTAAGCAGTATGAGTAAATAATTGAACCATAATAAGATAAAGAAATAAAATTTAAATCTTAATGTTGGTTAGTAGATATATATTTACTTATTAACCTATCTTAGACTTTTGAAAGTATTTTCTGATTTTAGTTAAAAATTTTTGTCAAAAATAAGCATGTCATTTTATGGGAAATTTTGTCGTATGTATTCAATTGATGTAAGAATTTTCTTATAATGTAACTTGTTTATGGAAAATGATTCTATTATAAGTTTAAGAATAAAGATAATTAGGGAAGTTTGAATGAAATGGATTAGAAGACAGGATGAATCATAAAGTGAAAATTTGATCAGTGGAGGTTTTATGGGAAGTATATTTTCCACGTAGCTTCCTTGCTTCCAATCAGGGATTGGGCCACTGTATCAAGGTGAACAGAAATATTTATAATATTCATGCGAAAAAGGAGGGAGTTTTATGTATTTTGTAAGAAAGAAAACAAGGAATCGCTGGGTAACGCAAATTCAAAAAAACGCTAGTAGTGTAACTCGAGAAAATGGCTACTCATTTATTGACCAGTATATCAAGGACAAGCGAATCATTCTTCTGGGGGAAAACTGTCATGGAGTTGCGAATTATTATTCAACCAAAATCGATATAATCCGTTACTTGCATGAAAATCATGGATATAATGTCGTTGTTTTTGAAAGCGGCTTACTGGAAGCTACAATGTGTGAGATGTTTCTAAGTAACCACTCTACCGAAGAGAAGATACGGAATGGTTTTCTTGATATCTTTCATAATGAAGAAATGAAGGCACTTTTCACTGGAGAATGGGCTCAGCACTTGAAAATAAGTGGTATGGATGTTCAACCAACATATCCTTTAATATCTGAATATATGCTGGAATGGGTAAAGGATCATACAGATAATGACTTATATAATTCTTTAAAGAAAGTTGAAATGACGTTCTTCGAGTTGGATAAAGAAATGATGTACAAGGTAACAAGACAATTGAAGTCTAGGATGAAAGTGCTAATTGAGGAATACCAAAAGTGGTTAGTTTTTTTCAATTCAAAACGAATGAAATATGCAGAGTGCGTGAATAACAGGATGCTGGAACTGATTCACCGAGGGATGATCAATAGGGTGCAATGGCTGAAGACCAATTTGAAAGGGTACTTGTCCTCTGGGATACTTAGAGGGAAATTAATGTTTGAAAACTTAGAATGGCTACTCGATAATTATTATAAAAATGAAAAAGTTATTGTTTGGGCTCATAACTTTCATATTCGAAAAAAACAAACGTGGCCCTCGAAATTATTGGGTATAAAAAGTGTTGGTCATCTGTTGAGACAAAATCGTGATAATGACTGCTTTTCTCTGGGACTCTATGCAGGAAGTGGAAATGTAGCTTCATTATTAAGAGTTGACATAGAAATAGACACTACAAAAAAGAATCATTTAGAGTCTTTACTGGATGAAGCCTCAAAAAACGACATATTTTTGCCTTTGGACATAATAAATCAAAAAGGAAAGAAAAATATGTGGTATGACCAGAAATGGTGGTTGTTGGAATCTGGATTGATGAGTTTTGCTCCTAAAGTTCTTTATCCGCAAGAGCATTATGATGCTCTTCTGTTTTTTAAGGACGTGCGTCCGCCACTATATTTTAATCATAAAAAAAGTGAAGAAGGACATATCTAGTAAAAGAATCTAAAATTTCAAATCAATGTCGATATGATAAGAATATTCAGTTTTTTGTTAATATTCCACTTTTATATAATCGTAAAATTATTATAAAAAATGAGGTATATCTAATAAAAAACATTTGACAGTTAGTGTAAAAAATGTAAAATAAAAACAAGAGCTAGTTGTATGATAGTTCTGAAAATTAAGGAAAGGAGGAACTAAAATGAATAATGCTAATCAGTTTGACTTAGATGTGAAGATTAAATCTTCTTCAACAAATGGTGATGTAGATCCTAATACTGTTACAACTTCAGCACCTTGTGTTCAGGCTATAATATTAAGCGTAAGATATTGCACACGTATTACGTGCCGAGGATGTTTCTAAAATTCGAGGAGCTGATTCCAGTTTAAAGAGCTGAATTCAGCTCTTTTCTACTTAAACGTAAAAGAAACGAGGTAGGTTAAGATGAGCAAAATTGAAAAAATAGGTAATCGTGGACATGCTGTATTCGAAACCGAAGATTATTATATGTTAAGAACTCCCTCTAAATCTCTAAACTATTTTAGTAATCTATCAAAAAGCGATGAAGATGAAATGTTAAGACACTTCAGAGAGGATATGTTTCTTAGGTCGGCCATTTCTGTTTCCAGTCCTAATCTTTATGAAATGTTCTTAAAAAAAATGGATTCAATTCTTCAAAATAAGGAATCGAAAAAAAACAGACAAATCATATCGAGTCTAATGAAATATGCACTCCGTAGTTGTTCCCGTCCCACTCCTTTCGGCCTATTTTCGGGTATTGCAACGGGCAGGTTTTCAGCTGAAGCATCTTTTGACATAAAAATAGTAAATAGATTTGACAGAAGGACAAGGCCTGATATGGAATGGCTATTAGGCGTTGTCAGAGTTCTTGAACAGAATGATGATGTACTACCTTACTTAAGAGTCAGGAAGAATATGTCATTACATAAAGTGGGGAAAAGGTTGAATATCAAGTTTATGAGTTTACACGGTCGAAGTAAGGGGAATGCCGAAAAGGAAATTTCTGTAGCTTATACGGCTGTGCTGGAAAAAGTTTTAATGTTAACAGAGGCTCCCATCTTCTTTAAGGAATTAGAGAGGGAGTTATTTAATGAATACCCTGATGTAGATCAAGATGTTATATATAGCTATTTGAAACAATTAGTGAATCAAGAAATCCTTTATACTGAATTGAAACCACCAATGAATGATATTAATCCATTGGATTACATTAACTCTGTACTGAATAACGTTTACAAAGTTAGGAAGAATAATGGTCTTTCTCGTAATTTAGAATGTATTGATGAAATTCAACAAATCAAAAGTTCTATAGACAAGTATAACGAAGAAAATATTCTACCGCTGGGACAGGAATTCCATGCACTTTCTACAGATATGAAGAAACTATTTAAATGTATAACCCCGTTGCAAATAGATTCTTTTATAAAGACAGAAAGGAATGTCTTGCCTGAAAAAATGAAGGATGAAATAGCGGACGCTGCCGAATGCTTATGGAAGCTAAACCGTGATTCTAAGAATGAGAGAATGAATCAGTACAAGAATAAATTTATTGAAACATACGGAGTGTTCAGAGAAGTTCCTTTGATGGATGCTATCAGTGCTGAGAAAGGGATAGGATTCCCAGAAAATGATGATGGATTAAATCAAAGTGAAAAATTGAATAGAATGATGCTGTCTTTGGATGCTTCGAAGCAAATTATTCTAAATAACCTTGTTTCTAATGCGATAAAGCAGGGGGAAAGGGAAATAATACTAACGAATGAGGTTCTTGATACAATTTCTTCAGAAAATTTTATCGGAGAAACACCAGAAGGGGTTGACATCTATGCTGAAATAATACGGAACGGATCCGAGGGTTATAGAATCGTATTAAATCCGCAGGCTGGTGCACAGGGGGTAGGAAAGTCAAGTGGACGTTTTTTATATAATGATTATCAATTAAAGAATAAGTTTTTAGAAAGCCACCAAAAAGTAAGGATTCAGAATTGTCATTTGGAATATGTTGAACTCACTTATATACCTACGGGGGGAAGGGTGGGGAACGTTATGCAGGGAGTCACTCCTACTGAATATGAGTTAAGTATGACTGGAATAAGGAATGGTAAGGCAAAGCAGGTTGATTTGAGTGACCTTTTCTTAATGGCCACCCCGGACAGACTTTTAATAAAGTCCCGAACCCTTAATAAAGAAATCCGAGTAATCGCTAGTAATATGTATAACTATCATAATGCCCCGAAGCTATGTAAATTCTTATTAGAACTTACTGCGACTCAATATGCCAATTGGGGATTGTTTAATTGGGGAGTATTGCAATATAACGAATATCTACCTAGGGTAAAACGAAAAAATATAATCCTATATCCACAGACATGGAGATTCCAAGACCTAAAATTAAGGATAGACCCTGCATATTGTGAATTAGGTCTAGAAGATGGTATAAAAAAATGGCTTAAGGACTGGGATATTCCTCGGTATGTTTATTTGACATTTTCTGATCTCAGATTACTGATAGATTTACATAACCCCGCACACTTTAAAGAGTTAGTAAATGAAGTCAAGAAAAATCAACAATTTGAACTGCAAGAATTCATAGGTACATTTGAAGATAGAATTGTTGAAAGTGATGAAGGTAAACATATCATGGAAGTGGTGATTCCTGTAATTAGAAGAGAGGCTACCTTCTCAAACTATCTAGATCTTAATGTACAGGATGTACATCATAGTACTGTCAAAAGAACGATATATCCAGGGGAAGAATGCCTCCATATAAAATTATATGGCTCCTTGGGAGAACAGGAAGAGTTCATCAACCAAGAACTGTTGGAGTTTGGGGAGAGTTTGAGACGGAGTGGGGAAATCGATAAGTGGTTTTTTATTAGATATTTGGACCCTGAGCCACATATAAGATTGAGATTATTCGGTCCGCCTTATAAGTTGAATGGATCGGTGATTGCCAAAGTCAACACATTCGCAAAAGCTAACATACATAATGGGTATCTACAAACCTATTCTCTTAGCCCATATGAAAGGGAACTTGAAAGATACGGGGGAACAGGCTTGATTGAGCAGGTCGAAGATGTATTCTGGACTGATAGTGTTGTCGCCGCTAACCTTCTTAAATTTCTTAATAATAAACAAAACGGAAATGTATTTAATAAAGAAATAGTAGCGGCAATCAGCATAGTGGAGATGTTAGATTCTTTTGGTTTAACCACTGAAGAAATTCATCAAGATATATTTCATGAATCCAATCTTAACAAATTTATGGAAAACTTCAGAAGAAGTAAGGAAAAGTTGATACCGCTTCTTAACATTATGGATAATTGGGCCAGCTTGAGAAATTATGTAGGGGGGGAAGAATTGCTTTCAATACTAGAACCAAGAAAAAAGTACATCCAATTATTAGTCAAAAGTATAAAGGAATCCATCCAGAATGGACATATAATTCCACAGCAAATAAGCATATTGATTGACAGTCTTGTCCACATGCACTGTAACCGATTGTTAGGCCCAAATAAAATAGAGGATGAAGTAAGGGCCCTCATAAAATTAACGACTAGATCCCATATCTACATTAAGAATAAAGAATCCTTTAGGACAGAATTATCATTAAATTAATAAATTCTAATGAATAACGTATAAATTTGAATAGAAAGGGGGAACAACAATGTCTATGCCGAGGGAGAAAATAAGTATAGGTAATTTCCTAGATACATTCCGAGCGTGGCCTCGAATGTACCGTCTTATCTGGATGGCAAAAAAAAGCTACTTTATAGGAATTCTCATCTTATCTATCATTAATGGTCTTATACCAGCAGCTATGATTATCCTGATGGAGAGACTAGTTAATCAGATCAGTCAGGAAAATGATACAAAAATCGTATTTGGCCTGTTTGGCCTGTATATGGGATTGATGATAGTTTCGACAATCCTTGATACGTTAATGAATACTGTGAAGACTATTTATCAAGAATTGTTAACTAAAGAGATAGACATGAGGATTATTGAAAAGGCATCCGTATTACCTTATGAATATTTTGAAGACCATGAGATTTATGACAACATACAAAGAGCGAGGAATGAATCCACATACCGTCCCTTCCAGATCTTCGATCAAACCCTTGGAATCATTAGTGGTTTGGTTACTTTAGCATCGGTAGCAGTGATACTAATAGTATGGAAGTGGTGGCTAATAATCGTATTACTAATTATCCCTTTATTATCTGCATTTTCCTTCCTAAAGCTGGGACGACAGGAATTTATGCTCAGTTTTTTTCAGGCATCAAAGAGAAGAATTTTATACTATATTACGCTTTTAATGACGACTGACCAAAATGTGAAGGAAATAAAAACTTTTGATAAGACTGATACTATGAAGAGGAAATATGTGGAGACCTACAATCGAATCTTTAAGGAGAATAAGAAGATGACGATGCGAAGGTTCAGGACGACTACCATTTTTGATTTACTGACAATAACCATTGTTGGTTTTGTATTGTTGTATCTTATTTATGAAGCTTATATGGGCTTGATTGCAATTGGTTCTCTTGTTGCATATATCCAGGCTGTCAACAGGACGCAGGCTCAATCATCTTCCGTCTTAAGGCTATGTTTTGGTCTTTATGAAAACAATCTCTTTTTAAACCAACTTTTTTCCTTTATGGATCTACCTGAATCTACACAAATAAAGGGTTTAATGCAACCCACTATACCAAATGACATGGAAATAGATGAATCATCCTTGCGGTTTAATGATGTTTCTTTCACATATCCAAATAGAGCAGAAGCAGCCTTACAAAACATTAGTCTTACGATAAAACCTGGTGAAATAGTTGCTTTGGTCGGTGAGAACGGTTCAGGTAAATCAACGTTAACAAAATTAATCAGTAGGTTATTTAACCCTACTGAGGGGACGATTACGTACAAGGGAAAATTGATTCAACAATTTGAAATAAAAGAGTGGAAGTCAAAATTAAGTGTTGTGTTCCAGGAATTTAATAGATATGAGCTGACCGCTTATGAAAATATAACTCTAGGTGGTACTGAATATGGAAAGAAGGATGTTCAGAGAGCAGCTTGCCTTTCATGCTCAGAGGAGTTTCTTCAATCTCTTCCAGAAAAGTATAGTTCCCAATTAGGTGTCTGGTTTGAAGGAGGTGTACAGCTTTCTGGAGGTCAATGGCAGAAATTAGCTATTGCTAGAGCGTTTATCAGAGATGCAGAAATATATGTTATGGATGAACCTACTTCATCTATTGACGGATTCTCCCAAGAGGAAATTTTCAACAATTTTAAAGAGATTTGCAGTAATAAAATAGGCCTTTTCATTTCGCATCGTTTGTCTAATGTTATACATGCTGACAAAATTGTTGTTTTAAAGGATGGTAGAATTCATGACGTTGGGACTCATGAACAATTATTGGAAAGATGCGATCTGTACAATAGATTATATAATGCTCAGGCTGGCCGATATGTTAAAGGAAACGAAGCGGAATTAAGTGTTACTTCTTAATCAATGATAGGAGGATTCAACATGAATGGTAGTGTTTCTGCAATCAATAGTGAAGTTGAAATAATCATACAAAAATTAGTGAGAAAACTTTCAAATCCGGAATTAGTAGAATTTGAATTTGAAAGAAAAAACTTGCAACCTTGGAATCCATTATCCTTATCCCATGGGTATCCGGGCCTTATTATTCTTTTTTCCGAAATGGATAGATATTATCCAGACAAAAATTTTGATAATGTAGCCCATCAGTATATGATTAAATTAAGGGACTTATTAGAAACGGCTGATATACAAGGAAATGTTTCCTTATTTAATGGGTTTTCTGGTATCAATTATACTGTTCTCTTGGCTTCTAAGGAGGGGACAAGATATTCCTCTATGCTCAACACACTTGATGATCATCTATACAAATTGGCTGATTCATTCATGGAACAAGTTGAAAAAAAACATGAAGATTTACCATTTGGATCATTTGAATTTTGTTATGATCTTGTAATGGGAATAACCGGTATAGGACGTTATGCCTTGGAAAGCCGACATCCAGGAATGAAAAAATTACTCGAAAGAATTTTGACTCATCTGGTGCATCTAGCAACCGAAAAACTTGTAGAAGGAGAAAAAGTAACAAATTTCTTTTCACCGCCAGAAACCATCATTGTTGAGGAGGACAAACTAAGGTTTACTTCCGGTTATATGAATCTTGGGCTATCTCATGGTATTGCTGGCCCTCTTGCGTTACTTTCTTTGGCAATAACCAAAGGAATTGTTGTCAAAGGGCAATCTCAGGCAATTGATATACTTTTTCAAACTTTACACCGAATGGCATCCAAAGATGGATATGGTTATTATTTCAAACGTATGTTGGGATTGGAGGATATTCTAAATGGAGTAAGTTGTAATAAAGAGGAAGATGGGAGATTCGATGCATGGTGTTATGGAAGTTTTGGAATTGCAAGGGCATTATCACTGGCGTATGAGGCACTGGAGAGAGAGGAAATGAAAGAGATGACAAGTGAGTTGCTGTATTCGTTAGTCACAGTTCCTGTTGAAAAGATGAATGTTAAATCATCTATCTTATGTCATGGCTATGGTGGGAATATGCAAATTTTAAATCGACTTTCTCATTCTAAGGTTATCCAAGAAGATTGTAAGTTAAGGAATCTTCTTGAAAAACGGAAAACTGAATTACTGAAAGTATTAATTAATCAATTCGATAGTAAGTCTGAATATGGATTTTATGACGTAATATATCAAAATAACAGTTTTAAAAGAGAGGAGAAAATAGGGTTTCTTGAAGGGGTTGCTGGTGTATTGCTTTCATTGGTGAGTTGTATAAAAAGTCAGGAAGCTCGTTGGGATGAAATTCTATTACTAGGTTAGTAAGCGTAGCAAATAAATACTGAAAGTTTTCAGTTTCTTATAGTACTACCTGATGAGTAGAAGAGATATATTTATAAATTACACCCAAAAATATCAAAAATACTTTTCTCATATAGATGAGATGTTCACTTATTTTGCTTTAGGAGATTGAATGACCGAAGGGGGGCTTTTGATGATTTTTGGGTGTTTTTGTGTAATGCTTAATGAAAAAATAAAGAGAAATCTTTAATTATGTACCTTATTTTATATTCGCTTAGTAGTTTATGTTTGTTGTGTAATAGGAGATGCATATGGATAGAATACGTACAGTAGTTATATAAGAATAACACAAAATATTCTTTAGAGATATTTGGCCCGTTTACATTTATCCTAAGATTCACTGCATCATTGTATTGATTTTGGGAATATATCGATGCATCAAGCTTATTCTTACACCTTATAAAAAATTGCTTCAATAGCTTCACCTAAGATACTACTTAGTCGCTTGATTTAAAAGACAGATACCATGCTGATGTAGTAAATAATTAAAATTCCTATTTTTCATAAAATATTTTTGATTCTATACCACAACAAGTCTTTGATTTTATAAAAGAAAAAAGAGGGCTTAATGGTTGGTTTATCTGAATATAAGACTGTATTACGAAAACAATATACATAAAACTATATTGTAGCAATTTTGCAGTTAGAAAATAAATAACGTGTTTTTTAATTATATGTTTTTTCAATATAAACGATATGGTTGCTTTTTAATTCTTTTAATAATTTTTTGGAACAAATGTTAAATTTAAGTGTTTTTTAGTTATCTTAAATTAAATAAAAATACTATCAATCAAAAATTATTAAATGAATATGATTAAAAACGGAGGAATATACATGGATATGATTAAAAAGGCATTTCTTATAACAATATTATTAACTATCTGTTCTCCTTTATTTAATGCCCCATATAAAGTAAAAGCAGAAATAAATACTAATATCTTTTTTTTATTATTAAAAAATTCGAATGAAACGGAGAAAATAGAAGCGTTTATAAATGCGAATTTTTCTAACATTCAAACAGATAGTGTGAAAGAAATTGGAATGATTAATTTAACATTAGACAATTCAAAAAAAATGCAATCTGTCTTAAAAAACATAAAAAATAAATTCCCGAATTCTGTTGACTGTTATGGAGAAAGTTCAAAAATAACTTTGCCCAAAAAGTCAATAAAACATCAAATGAGAAAATATAGTTTCCTATCTAATCCTATTACTATAAATACAGATAAGACTAATAATTTATATACTAAGTATACATGGAATATATCAGATGTGACGAATAACTATCAATCATATAGTATAAGTAAAGGAAATAGTAACACCTCTATTGCATTGATAGATAGCGGTGTAGACACTATGCATCCGGATTTAAAACATAGTATTAATTTAAGTAAAGCAAAATCTTTTGTAGAAGGAGATTCTAGCTTAGAAGATAAATTGGGGCATGGTACTCAGGTAGCAGGTATCATTTCAGGTAAGGGAAATATGAAAGGTATATCCCCTGATACTCAAATTGTTCCATACAAAGTAATTGGAGAAAAAAATGGTGAGTCGAAATGGGTAATTCAAGCTATAGTACAAGCAGCCAGAGATGAAAATGACATAATCAATCTAAGTTTAGGTACATTTAAATCGGTAGAAAAAAGCTCTGATCAAGCAACAATACGAGCGTACAAAAAAGCAATTGAATATGCTGAAAGTAAGGGCTGCATAATTGTCGCTTCAGCAGGAAACCATGGTATTAATCTAGATCAGCCATTGGAAACAACTAGTCCAGATGGAGAAAAAGACTTTCAAATATATCTACCTAGCAGTCTTGAAAATGTTATTACAGTTTCAAGCAACAAAAAAAATAATACACTAGCTTCTTACTCTAATTATGGAAATGTTATTGATTTTTCAGCTCCTTCCGGAGATTATGGACCTGATTTCAATAATGATTTCCAAATTGATTTTAATGAATGGATTCTCACGACGTCTTCTAATTATATAGAAATTTCTGAAATAGAAAAAGGTTTAGGAATACCTACAGGATATACACTCTCCTTAGGTACTAGTTTAGCTTCACCTCAAGTAAGTGCTACAGCAGCTTTAATCATTTCAAAGTACCAAGAAATCCATCACCAAAAACCAAATTCAAAACAGGTCATTCAATACTTAAAAGATGGAACTGTTGATTTAGGTAATGACGGGAAGGACTTTCAATTTGGCTATGGTAAAATTAATGCTTACAATAGCCTGTTATCTATAAATTAAATTGTATTTCGATTCAATTTTCGAAAAACTTGTCAACAAGCTAATTAGTAAAATGAAGGCACAAGTCATTTCCTTTTGTAAAATAGGTTTTTCCGTATAATTTAAAATATAGATTCATCTTTAATAGTGAATCTAATTCTATTAAAAGAATAATAATCCCTTCTATATAGGAAGGAATTAACAAAAGTCGTCGATGACAAAATGAAAGACCTGTTTCCGCTTATAAGCGGAAAAAAACGGGTTATGCTTTTATATAGCGTAACCCGTTTTTTTTGATAATCGCTTATTTTTTTCCTGAGTAATTACTGTATATGGGTATTCCCATTTCACTGTAACAAAATAAATCAGGCAATACGTCGATGCCATGACCACTTTCAATTGAAGTTGCTGGAATAAACTTATAATCACTTCCATAATTCATCTCATTGTCCACTTTTTATCCCCCTTAAGTTATCTTCATACACATTATAGTTCCCTAATTTTGAAAATCCATTTTGGAGCATTTGAGAAAAGAATGAGTGGGGGATTACAAAAAATAATAATTTAGTCTTAAAATTAAGGGGGAGATATGTCAATTTATATAAAATGTAACCAAAGAATATTGATTTTAAAGTCGTAGTTTATATTATTTTTTTGAGTGTAAGTGTATGTCTTTTAAGAGGACATACCAAGTTCTTTTATTTTGATAATTACTTGAAACTTGAATGGGCAAAACATGATCAAGCCCCCATTCTAATTCGTTTATTTCATTTTCAAGTCCTGTTGGATGGAGGAAAAGAATCTTAAAATTATTTTTAACAATATTTGATAAAACTGTTTGTAATTCAAGCGCTTCAGTCAAGCTTCCGCCCCATCTAACAAATAAAATGGATTGAGAATTATGAATTCTTTCGTAAAGGTTATCAATTCTTCGATCTAATTTTTGTTTAAAATCATGGTATGTGATGAACCAATCTTTATTCGGAATAACAGGAAAATCATGATAAGATGTTACGTTATATTTTGTATCTTTTATAATATGAGAAAAAACAGGTTGTATCACGCCATCATTAAACACGACATTTTTCTCTGGCATTGCTTGCATGTTTTTTAAATCCATAAAGTCTACGAAATTATTTTTCAATAATTTGTTGATAGAAGAAAGATTCGGTGATACAAACCAATCTAGAGGACCTGAATATTTCCGCAGCTTATATTTTTTTAGATGAATAGCAGTATAACAATTTTCCCCTAAACTAATAACATCATCATACATTCCTTGAAGCTTTTTCATTTCCAATACAATCATCCTTTTTTAGAAAAATTAGAAGGTATATATAAATTCTAAAAAGCGTTATTATGACACGAAATACGCTTTTGAAAAATAGGAGAACGGGTTAATTATAAATAATATATGTATGTATAAAACCTCCTGTGAAAAGGCTCACAGGAGGTTAAACTAAGGCGTATTTCGAGTTATGTACCATTTGTTGAGGTAAGAATTGTGAGTGATAATTCATGGCGTTTCTATAATAAAGGGGCAAAACAGAAATACATTGAAGTTAGTTGTGAGCAAATTGTAATTTAAAATCGAGAGGAAATAAGAAGCCCTAGTTGCTTCATTATGCAACTAGGGCATTATTTAATCTCTTCCTAACTTAATTATATCATGTAAATCAAGTTCAAAATAGACTGTTTCTTCTCATTTACTCCTGCTACAATCAAGAACACATGCAAAGTAAGGAGAGATGTTATATGAGTTCTTTCGTTCTCGATTTTCAGGAAATAGAAAAGGTGCAGCTTTCACTTGTCGGTGGAAAAGGATTGAATTTAGGGGAGTTATCTAATATTCAAGGGATACAAGTGCCAGAAGGATTTTGTGTGACAACAGTAGGATATGAAAAGGCCATCGAGCAAAATGAAGATTTTCGTACTTTGTTGCAGCAGCTAACCAAGTTGAAGCGTGAAGACCGAGCTCAAATTGGTGAAGTTAGCAAGAAGATTAGAGAAGTCATTATGGCAGTACAAATCCCTACTGATGTAGTGGAAGCAGTAACTCAGTATCTCTCACGTTTTGGAAATGAACATGCGTATGCCGTGCGCTCTAGTGCGACGGCTGAAGATTTACCGTATGCTTCATTTGCTGGTCAACAAGATACGTATTTAAATATTATCGGAAAAGAAGCGATTTTGCAGCATGTAAGAAAGTGCTGGGCGTCTTTATTTACAGAGCGAGCCGTTATGTACCGCATGCAAAATGGTTTTGAACATAATCAAGTTTCTATATGTGTTGTCGTTCAAAAAATGGTTTTCCCTGAGGCTTCGGGAATTTTATTTACGGCTGATCCGGTTACTTCTAACCGAAAGGTGCTATCAATTGATGCCAGTTTTGGACTTGGTGAGGCGTTAGTATCAGGACTGGCCTCTGCCGATAATTATAAAGTAAAAGAAGGCAAAATTACCGAAACGATGATAGCGACTAAAAAATTAGCTATTTATGCTGTAAAAGAGGGCGGAACAGAGACGAAACAAATTGATCCGGCTCAGCAAAAGGTTCAAACATTGTCTGAACAACAAATATTACAACTAGAACAGATCGGAAGACAGATTGAAGCTTATTTTGGCTGTCCACAAGATATAGAATGGTGTTTAGTCGATAACGTATTTTATATTGTCCAAAGTCGCCCCATTACGACTGTATATCCAATTCCTGAAGAAAATGATGGGGGAAATCATGTGTATATATCAGTTGGTCACCAACAAATGATGACCGATGCGATGAAACCGCTTGGGTTATCTTTTTTCCTGTTAACGACTAATGCTCCTATGCGTAAAGCGGGAGGACGGCTGTTTGTTGATGCTACACAACAATTAGCTTCACCTGCTAGCAGAGATTATTTAATAAATACTTTAGGAAAATCAGATCCACTCGTAAGAGATGCATTAACGACTATAATCGAGCGAGATAATTTTATTACATTGTTGCCGGATGATGAAAAAGAAAAGATTGTTAGTAAAAGTAAGCAACCTGTAAATCCGCAATCAGAAATCGAAAATGATCCGGCAATCGTTACGAATTTAATACAGAATAGTGAAGCATCAATCGAAGAGTTAAAACGAAACATGCAAACGAAATCAGGGACGGATGTACTTGATTTTATTTTGGAAGATATTCAGCAATTAAAGAAAGTATTATTTAACCCGCAAAGTATCGCTGTCATTATGGCAGGTATGAATGCTTCAATATGGATGAATGAAAAGATGGAGCAATGGTTAGGCGAAAAAAATGCAGCAGATACACTTTCTCAATCGGTACAAAACAATATTACGTCAGAAATGGGTTTAGCATTAATGGATGTTGCGGATGTGATTCGACCGTACCCAGAAGTTATTGCGCATTTACAACATGTAGAAAACGATAACTTTTTAGATGAAATAGTTCAGTTTAAAGGTGGAGAAGAAGCCCGAGATGCAATTCTAACTTTTCTAAATAAATACGGAATGAGATGTAGCGGAGAAATTGATATTACGAAAACGCGCTGGAGTGAAAAGCCAACTACAATTATTCCGATGGTTTTAAATAATATAAGAGACTTTGAAGCGGGTGCTAGTAAACGGAAATTTGAAGAAGGACTGCAAGAAGCTTTGAAAAAGGAAGAAGAATTATTAGAGCGATTGCAGCAATTGCCGGATGGAAAACAAAAGGTAGAAGAAACGAAGCGAATGATTCGTAATATACGTAATTTTATCGGTTATCGTGAATATCCGAAATATGGTATGATTAATCGTTATTTCATATATAAGCAGGCGTTGCTGAAAGAAGCTGAGCAACTTGTGCAGATCGGTGTCATTCATGAAGTTAATGATATATACTATCTAACTTTTGAAGAGCTTCACGAAGTTGTTCGCACGAATAAACTAGATTACGAGCTTATTCAAAAACAAAAAAATGATTACAAATTATATGAAAAACTAACGCCTCCTCGCATCATGACGTCTGATGGAGAAATCATTACAGGTAAATATAAACGAGAAAACCTCCCAGCTGATGCGATTGTAGGTTTGCCTGTTTCTTCAGGAGTGATTGAGGGAAGAGCTCGCGTTATTTTAAACATGGAAGAAGCGAATCTAGAAGAGGACGATATATTAGTTACTGCTTTTACTGACCCTGGCTGGACACCATTATTTGTGTCTATAAAAGGGTTAGTCACGGAAGTTGGCGGACTTATGACTCATGGAGCAGTAATTGCACGTGAATATGGATTACCAGCAGTTGTTGGAGTAGAGAATGCTACAAAATTAATAAAAGATGGACAACAAATACGGGTACATGGGACTGAAGGGTATATTGAAGTGTTGTAATGAAATAAAAGATCATCCGCTATTATAGTGGATGATCTTTTCATATATACTTGACTTATTTCTTTAAACCAGCCGCATAAAAAGGTCCATGAACTGCGATTGTTGATAAAATATGAGCAATTTCCTCTGGTGTTTCTTTTTGTCCGTTATTTAACCATTGCTGAATCACACCAATATGAGCAGATGCCATATAAGAGGCTAAGTATTGGCTTGGGACAAGTAAATTCTCTTTATTAATGAGAGCGCCATTCGTATCTTCAAATATTGTTTTCCACATAAAGTCTTTCAGTTTTGTTTGGAAAGATAAATCTCCTTTTGGACTTAATACAGCTTTCATAAAATCACTATTTTCATTTAGAAATTCAAGAATAGAAGTGATGAGTATAAACGGCATTGTTGGGGAAGGGCTTGAGCCGAGATCGGCAATAACTTCCGGAAGTTTCTGTTTAGCAATGTTAGAAAACTTATACATAATTTCTTCTTGGCATTTCGTCATTAAATCAAACTTATCTTGATAATGTGCATAAAACGTACCGCGATTTATGTTTGCTTTCGTTGTAATATCTTTCACTGTAATGGCGTCAAAACCTTTTTCTTCAATTAATTCCACAAATGCATTTCGTATGGCAGTTTTCGTGCGAACAACACGTAAATCTAAATTACTATCACGCAAAATAGGTTCCTCCTTAATTTTAGCCAACACATTTTAAGAATGTGTCTTATAACCGACACATTCACGATTTTTGATTATTGTATAAGGTTCAACTCAAACATATAATTCAAATATAAATAAACAACACGTTGTTGGTTATTATAAATCAAATGATAGGAGGAGAAAAGAAAATGTTTAATAATAAACTTTTATGGTTATCACCAGTTATTGCACTACTTGTTGTTTTTATTTTTTCATTAACGTTATTTCCAACTGTTCAGCCTCAGCCGAAAAATTTGCCAATCGCAATTGTAAATGAGGATCAAGGAGTAGAAATTCCGAATCAACCGAAGATGAATATAGGGCAAACGATTGTTGATAATATGAAAAAAACATCAAAATCAGAGGAAGAACCCGCAGTGAAGTGGGTAGAAGTGAAAAATAAAGAAGTAGTTCAAAAAGGCTTAAATAATCAAGAATATTACGCAGCATTAGTTATTCCAAAAGACTTTAGTACAAAACAAGCATCATTACGAACACCACAGCCATCTTCGCCAGAGGTAGAAATATTCATCAATCAAGGGATGAATACAGCAGCATCATCTATGGCAGGACAAATGTTAAATGGGATCGTTGATAATATGAACAATACTGTTCGTACTCAGCTCCTAGATGGATTAAAAGCAAAAGGAGCTACATTAACAGCAGATCAAGTTTCAAATGTAGTAACACCGATTACAAAGAAAGTGACAAATGTAAATGAAACCGGAAAAAATAGTGCGAACGGTAATTCGCCAATGTCTTTATTCCAACCGTTATGGATTGCAAGTTTAGCGAGCGCAGCAATTATCTTTATGGCGATAAGTAAAATGCCGATTCGTACAAGAAACGAAAACTTCGTATTAAAACTAAAGCAAATCGTAACAGGCGCAATTGCCGCATTTGTTATTGGGTTCGGTCTTACATGGATTGCGGATGGAATGGTAGGATTAAATATTTCAAATTTCACTGATACAGCACTATTTTTATCTATTACATCCTTTAGTTTCTTCTTAATGATATCGGCGGTACTTTCATTAGTTGGACTAAAAGGAATTGGTGTATTCGCACTCTTACTATTCTTTGGGGCACCGTTATTATCATTAGCACCGGAAATGTTGTCGCCATTTTATCAAGACTGGGTGTACGCATGGTTGCCAATGCGATTTATGATTGAAGGACTGAGAGAAATATTCTTCTTCGGGAAAGGGTTAAGCTGGAGTACACCTCTTACTGTGCTCGTTTGGATTGGTGCGGTAAGTATGGCTATTATTCTATTGACTGCTTTCAAACGTAGTGCAATAAAGGAACATAAAACAGAATTAAACGCTTAGAAAAAAGAACGTTTCACTCGTAGTGAAGCGTTCTTTTTGTGATGAAATAATGATTAGTCTATAGGGAAATGAAGAGTTCGCATTTGTGGTTCTTTTTGTATACATGCTCCTGCTATTACAAATTGCATAAAATGTTATGCGGAATAATGGAGGGGATACAATGTATAATTGGAATTATTATGATTCGTATAGGCAAAATGATAAGCTGATTCGCGATATTGAGAAAGCAATTAATGGAGAGTTTAGTGCAATAAGTTGCTATGCGAAATTAGCTAACATGGCTCCAAATACGGCGGAACGAAATCAAATTCTTGAAATTCGTAACGATGAAATAAAGCATTTCCATCATTTTGTACAAATCTATACAAATTTAACTGGTCAGCAGCCGAAACCACAAATTACGGAAGATTGTCCAAATACGTATTTACAAGGATTAGAATTCGCTATACAAGATGAACAGAAGACAGTAGATTTTTACTTAGAAATTTCAGATGAAACATCGGATGCACATTTGAAAGAGTTAATGCGCAGAATAGCTGCCGATGAACAAAATCATGCGGTGTGGTTTTTATATTATTTTGTGAAGACGAAGTGAATGCTTAAGGAATTAAAACCGTTTCACTAGTAGTGGGACGTTTTTTTTGTGAAATACAAGCTGTAAATATAGTAGCTAATTTTGGTATATAATGTATAAAAACGAAATTAGTAAAGAGAAAAGTAAGTATATGAAAGGGGAACGGTAATATGGAGAGAAACACAGTTAAAGAATATACAATTCGAACTGCTACTGAAGAGGAAAGTGATAGCATTATCACGCTATTAAAAGAAGTGGCACAGTGGTTACAACATAAAGAAGTGGATCAGTGGCAGTATTTGTTAAGCGGAGAGGCTACCGCTGAAATACTAGAAAGTATAAGAGAGAAATATACATATGTGGTTACGAAAGAAGATGAAATTATCGGTACAGTTACAGTATCTCCTAAACAAAATGAATGGGATGAATATATTTTTGGGAAAGAGGAAGTTTCTAATTCATTATATATTCATAGATTTGCGGTGAAACGGAAGTATAAGGGGAACGGAATAGGAGAATGGATGTTACAGTGGATAGAAGAGAATGTACAACATGATAAAGAGTTTTTAAAACTAGATTGTGTAGGGCATAATCGCATATTGAATGATTTTTATAAGAGAAATGGTTTTGAATATATTGGCAGTACGGATGGACTTAGTAAGTTTCAAAAGAAAAGGGGATAGTGAATGAATCAAATTGATACTGGTTTAGTTAAACGGTTAATAGGGGAACAGTTTCCTGAATGGGCACATTTAGAGGTGAAACCTGTAAAGTTTAGCGGGCATGATAATAGAACGTTCCACCTAGGTGATGAAATGAGTGTAAGATTGCCAAGTGATGCAGCATATGTACCGCAAGTAGAGAAAGAAAATAAGTGGCTACCTATATTAAGTAAGGAGCTTTTTTTACCTATTTCTTCTCCAATTGCGAAAGGGAATCCGTCTAAAGCATATCCGTGGCCTTGGTCTATTAATAAGTGGGTAGAAGGAGATACTGTTACGAAACAAAATGTTCGTGACCTAAATGAATTTGCGGCGGACTTAGGATCATTTTTAGTGGAATTGCAATCCATTGATGCGAGTAACGGCCCAATAGCTGGAGCACATAATTTTTACCGAGGCGGGCTTATATCTGTATATGATGAAGAGGCGAGAGGGGCTATTGAAAATAATAAGGACGTTTTTAATGAAACAGTATTAAAGCATCTTTGGGATTTAGCACTTCAGTCAACATGGAACCGTAAGCAAGTTTGGGTTCATGGAGATGTTGCACCAGGAAATCTACTCGTTAAGGACGGAAAGCTTTGTGCCGTAATTGATTTTGGTATTTTAGGAGTAGGGGATCCGGCCTGTGATGCAGCGATGTCATGGACGTTTTTTGATAAAAGTAGTAGAAAGATATTTAAAGAAGTACTACAAATAGATGAAGAAACGTGGAATAGAGCGAGAGGGTGGGGACTTTGGAAGGCGTTAATTACGTATGATGCGAATAAGATTAGTAATAAGATAGTGGCAGAAGAATCGTATCGTGTCATTCAAGTAATTGTGGATGATTATGGACAGTAATAGAAAAAGCCTATTTTGAATCACACGATCAAAATAGGCTTTTTTATATGATTAATCGATACTTAAAGCTTTTTTACCCATTTGATTATAACTGTGCTCAAATCGGGATTTTACCATTGGCTGGTCTTTTTTACCGTCTAATGGGTCATTATAATAAATGTTACGATCATCTACACCAGTTATGATAATAGTATGTGCATTTCTGTATCCATTTACGGTTTTTCCTTGAGTTGTTTTCCAAGTTTGTTCTAGTTGTGGAGCAGTTATTCTGTTTCCTACCCACGCTACAACTGGTTTACCATTACGTACATAGCTTTCTAATACAGAGAAATCCTGTCCTGTTAAATCTGTACCTCTTGCATGTTTATCAAGTAATTGTTTCAATGGTGCCGGGTTAATAGAGTAACCCAATCTTTTTCCTGTTACGTCACCAACGAATCCGATGTCTGGATCACCCCAAACTGTAATTTTTCCGCCTTCTGCCATCTGATATCTCGTTGTATCAAATGGCATTTGATTAGCAAAGTCTACTTTATTTAATGAACGTCCTGTATAGTATTCTAAAAGCATTTGGAGTGAAACAACTGCACTTCCTTTTTGTAGTTCCGGCAATTGATTAATGGCAGGAACATTTAAGAGGAGCTTTGGACGTAAGAGATAAGACATGTTTATCCATTTTGGTCCTTTATCTGTACGAATTTGTACCCATCCGTCATCTCCCATAGCTAATTCTTCGATGCCGCCTTGTGGAGCATACTTTCCAGATATTTTAGAAGAAAAATTAGGGCTATCGTAAGCGAAAAATGTTCGTGGTATGTATGTTAGTTCTTTTCCTTCCCCCTCTTTTAAATATGGATTCATCCATTGAAGCCCTTCGCTAGTGCGAATTTTTAACCAGATGCTATTTTCTTCAACAACTGTTACAGTTTGAGGGGGATATTTACCAACCACGTATCCTGTTCTTGACGGTCTATCAAAGGTAACAAAGTTTTTATCAATGTATACTTGTTTCTCTTTTAATGGTGTCCACTTTAACCCATGATCCGTCGCAATTTTGATCCAGCCGTTTTCAGATTCATCGAATACAGTAACGGTTTGTGGTGCATATTCAGCAAGTATACCTGAATGAAGAGAGGTTTCAGGATAAATAAAATAATGTTGTTTCATAGTAACTTGCTTTAATTTAATTTCTTTATCTTTCGATTGGTCTGTGCGAGCAACTAAACTTGCAGCTTCTGCACGGGTAATCGTGTTATCTGGATACCAATGACTACCACCATAGCCCAGTGAAATACCAAGAGCAACAAGAAGATTAGCCGATTTTTCACTCCAATGTCCTTTTAAATCTCGGAATACAGTAGGTAGTTTTTCAGTGGCTTTTTTGTCTAAGTTATATGCATGAACAAGCATAGAGGCCATAGCAGCTCTCGTTAGCTTTCCAGAAGGTTCGAAATTTCCATTCCCGATGCCTTTAATAATCCCAGCTTTTTCAACTGCAGCAATATAAGGAGTAGCCCAATGTTCTTGAGAATCTTTAAATGATGGCTTTGCTGAAGCGTCTATTTGTAAGTTTAATATTTTTGCCATGATAATTGCGGCAGAAGCTCTATCAATTTCAAGATTAGGTCCAAATGTACCGTCTGGTAAACCGGATAAGACTTTTTTCTTTACTAAATAATCAACGGACGGCTTTGCCCAGCCAATAACATCAGGAAACTGATAGTAGTAATCGTCTTCGTCTTCGTAATTCCCCAATTGCGCATTATTTTTTTGTGTTACAGTTTCACTCACAGCGAAAGAACTAGATGGAGCGATGATAGCACCAAATAGCAACGCACTTGCCATAGTTATTTTTATTGTTTTCAAATTTCCATTCTCCTTCTATTTTTATGTAGGTTAATTTAAAGAGTAAATTGAAAAAAAGAAATAATTTAGTTACAAAATATATGTTTGAAATGATTATATGTAACATGTATGAAAGATATTATATGATAATTTTTGGAGACTGACAATAAAAATGTAAGATTATTGCTTGTGTAATTTTCAAATGAAAAGAAGGGATTCAATATAATTATACAGAATATTTAGATAATAGGAGGTGTCGAATTTTGAGTGAAATTGAATTAAAAAGGAATGTAATTAAGACTGGGAGTGAGAAGGGGGTTATTCTTCGGTTTATACTCGCTAGTCTAGTTGGGGTGTTTATGTTTTTCGTACCAGTTACGATAAATAGTGCTTCTTCCATAATGATTGATCATATCGTGTCGTGGATTAGAGCTTCGGTTCCAAGCGTCGTACCTTATTACGCACTACTCGTTATGATAATGGGTGCGATTTATCCGTTTTATACGAAAAAATGGAATGCATCCATCGTAGATATTTGCTTCTCGATTTTAAAAGTAGTTGGCGTCGTTTTTGGTGTATTATATTGTTTGAAAGTAGGGCCAGCTTGGTTCTTTGCACCAGATGTAGGGCCGTTTTTGTATGAGAAACTAGTCATATCGGTAAGTTTACTCGTTCCGATTGGTTCGGCTTTTTTAGCGTTATTAGTCGGGTACGGATTACTTGAATTTATCGGTACGTTTTGCCGTCCCATTATGAGACCGTTATGGAAAACTCCAGGCCGGTCAGCAATCGATGCGGTTGCTTCCTTTGTGGGGAGTTATTCGTTGGCCTTATTAATTACAAATCGCGTGTATAAAGAAGGAAAGTATACGACAAAAGAAGCAGCGATCATCGCTACAGGTTTTTCTACAGTATCCGCAACATTTATGATTATCATCGCAAAAACATTAGACATTATGCATTTATGGAATGTTTATTTTTGGACTACTCTCGTTGTAACATTCATCGTAACTGCTATCACCGTAAGAATCCCGCCTCTTAGTAGAAAACCAGATACATATGTAACGGAAGAAGGGTTCCCAGAGCCCATTTATAAAGAGAAAATGCTAGAACGTGCTTGGGAAGATGCGCTAGAGGTATCAAAGTCTGCACCGAGCATTATGAAAAATATTGCAGTGAACTTAAAAGATGGTTTTATTATGACGATGGGAATTTTACCATCGATTATGTCTGTAGGGTTAATTGGTATTGTCTTAGCGAAGTTCACGCCAATATTTGATTGGGTCAGCTACATTTTTTATCCTTTTACATGGCTATTACAATTACCAGAAGCAGACTTAGCTGCTAAAGCGGCATCCGTTGGTATTGCAGAAATGTTTTTACCATCATTATTAGTAGTTAGTGCACCACTTGTGACAAAGTTTGTCATTGCGGTCGTTTCAGTATCATCTATATTGTTCTTCTCAGCTTCCATTCCTTGCATTTTATCGACAGATATTCCGTTAAAAGTATCAGAACTTATCATTCTATATGTACAAAGAACGATATTAACGTTGCTTATCATTACACCGATTGCTTATTTGTTGCTTTAAAAAGGGGAAAGGTATAAAAAAGAATCCTTCTATAAAAGGAAGGATTCTTTTGTTTAGTGTTTTTATCAAGTGAATACCTTAAAATGTACACTTTTTTGATGTTTTATTTGTTTTTCGAATATGAAGTAATACTTCTTAAGAAAATTCCTAACCCCGCAAAAAAGAATCCTAAGCATAATAAGCTGCCTGGCGTTCCCCAAGTAATTTGATCTAGCATGTTTATATCCTCCCATTTACCCCATATTAATTAACTGTAAAACTCTCACTTTATTATCATATAGTATTTTTTTGGTTTAATCCAGAATTATCCATACTATTAAGCTGAAAAATTGATTCATAAATGAAAAAAAAGAATCTTTTTGTAGAAAGAATAGCGTTTTTGGTATGCAAATTTTTAAAGAACGTATATAGACCTTTAGAAAAAGAAAAACCTTACATGAAATGAAACCAATATAAATTCGGCTTGCTATAATAGGATGTACACGGTAATTGTTAGAGGTTTTTGCCGATTCTTATGTAAGAAGGTATTAAAATCTTAATTTAAATATCTATATAATAGAATTTACATTTCTATGATATAGTAAGAAAAAGGGGGCTTACAAATGGAAATCATTCACGAAAGAGTAAAGCTACGGTTAATGGATAGTGATGATGTCGAAACTTTGTTTTCGATTGTAGAAGGAAATCGGGAAATTTGGGCGTATTTAATCTCTAAAATGGATAGTGTGCAAGATATGCAGCAATATGTGCAAAAAGCGATACAAGGTTATGGAAAAGGTACGCAAATTCCTTTCGTTGTAGTGGATTTACAGACAAATGCGATTGTAGGAAGTACACGTCTATATAATATTTCAGTAGAAGATAAAACAGTCGAGTTAGGACAAACGTGGTATCATCCAAGTGTCCAGCGTACGAGTATAAATACAGAGTGTAAGTATATGCTTCTCCAGTATGCTTTTGAAAAACTGCATATGCTGAGGGCACAAATTAAGACGGATGCAAGAAATGAAAAAGCACAACGAGCAATTGAAAGGTTAGGAGCAGTAAAAGAGGGCGTGCTTAGAAATGAAAGAAAATTACCGAATGGACATGTGAGAGATGCGGTTGTGTATAGTATTATCGCAAGCGAATGGCCAGTTGTGAAAGCACGTCTATTAGAAAAATTAGAATTGTATAAAGAAAAGCTATAATTCGTGTTTTGAAAGGTATATTATTTGTAATACATAAAAAATATACCTTTTTTCTTACAAAATGCTACTTTATTTTAATTCCTTTTGTTTCATCGTTCCCTTCTGAGAAAAAATTCGTTACAATGTAGTTGTATGGTAATAAACTTATGAATTTAAAACATGTAATGAAAACCGCAAATGAAAATGAATTGATAATCCTCAATTTTAAATGAAAACCCTTTTATACATAAATAACAAGTAAAGTTCCTTCTTTTAAATAAACTCAAACAAAACGATTTGATATAAATGTTTTTTTATAGAAGTATGGATGATGTACGGAGGCAATTACAAATGAAAGAAAATAAGAAGAGTAAGAAAAGACGAATCTTTCAAGTATTTTTACTAATGATTTGTTCTGCTATTTTATATGTAAGTTATGCAGCTTACGATATTTGGAGTTATCGTTTTAAAACAGATGATAGCGTGAAAACGGATGCTGGTATCGTACTAGGAGCAGCTTCTTGGAACGGAAAACCATCTCCTGTATTTAAAGAAAGAATTAATCATGCGATTTCTTTATATAAGAACGGAAATATTAAAAAGATTATTTTTACAGGTGGTACAAAGTTTGAGGCAGAGCTTGAGGAAGCGCGTACTGCAAGAGTATATGCAATGAAACAAGGTGTAAAAGAGGAAGATATTTTAATTGAAACAAAATCTCTTTTCACTGAAGAAAATTTAAAGAATGCGAAGGAAGTTGGAATAGAGAACGGAATACGCACATACACGATTGTAAGTGATCCACTTCATATGAAACGCGCAATGAGAATCGCAAAACATATTAATATTGAAGCGTATGCTTCACCAACGCCGACATCAGCATATAAAACGTTAGATACAGAAATACCATTCTTCTTTAAAGAATTATTCTCGTATATTGGATATGTAACCTCGTTGCCATTAAAGGCATTGAAGGGAGACTAATAAGAAAAGAACCTATCTTTAAATAGGAACTTTTCTTATTAGTCAAAAACATTGTATTTTTATCGGAATAGTGAAACAATAGAGAGGTAGCTTCATATAATCATAATGACAAAATGAACGGTTCATGAATCGAACATAAAGGAGATTATAGTATGGCACTCTCATTTGTTGAAACAGAAAAACAATCTTTCATTATTGAACAAATAAATAAATTGATTCCGAAGTTCATGGAAAGGGAGCATCAACTAAGTGAATTAGGATCATTTCCGTATGAAAATATAAATGATTTAAAAGATATCGGATATACGAAATTAACGTTACCGAAGGAATTTGGTGGTAGTGCGATTTCTTTATATGACTTCGTTTTATTTCAAGAGAAAATTGCGGAAGGCTGCGGAGCTACTGCATTATCGATTGGCTGGCATCTTGGTATTGTGAAAGAGCTGGCGGAAAATCGTTCTTGGAATGATGAGATGTTCAAATGGTTTTGCGAAGAAGTGCGTAATGGAGCGCTCTTTAACAGGGCAGCAACAGAACCGAAAACAGGGAGCCCGACGCGTGGCGGTAAACCAGAAACAATAGCGGTGCAACAAGGCGAGAAGTGGGTTATAAATGGAAGGAAAACTTTTACAACGATGGCGCCAGTACTTGATTATTTTATTATTTCAGCAAGTATGGAAGGCCGAGAAGAAGTTGGAGAATTTGTCATTCCAAGAAATACACTCGGTGTATCCATTGAAGAAACGTGGGATAGCGTCGCGATGCGAGGGACTGCTAGTCATGACCTTGTCTTACAAAATGTAGAGATAGAAAGTCGCTTTTTTACAGATGTAAAGGACGGAAAAGTAAAACAAAAGGGTATTGGCTGGTTGCTACATATACCAGCATGTTATTTAGGAATTGCACAATCAGCAAGAAATTATGCAGTTCAGTTTGCGGGATCATACAAACCAAATAGTTTAAACCATTCTATTAGTTTATTACCGAATGTTAGAAGATTAGTTGGAGAATTAGAACTCGAGCTTATGCAAGCTCGCGTCTTTTTATATCAAATTGCGAAAAAATACGATGAGGCAGAAGATAAACTGTCACTGCAAACAGAATTAGCGGCAGTGAAATATGCCGTAACAAATGCGGCGATATCCATAGTGGATAAATCAATGCGCATCGTAGGAGCAAAAAGTTTATCAGAAAAAAATCCGCTTCACCGTTATTATTTAAACGTTAGAGCAGGACTACACAATCCGCCGATGGATGATGCAACACTATCTATGTTGGCGGATGCGGCGTTTCGGTCGTAGATAAAAAAAGAAGATCCTATTATAGGATCTTCTTTTTTTATAAAAATTAATAGAACGAGAACTCTATCAAATTATTAATCATATTACTTAAAAATGATGCGTAAGAATATAGTAAATGAAGGGAGATATAAAATGAATAAAGTGAAACTGAAAGTATTTAATATAAAGTATGTAATGATATGTATTTTATTCACGATTATATGTATTCTCACTTCATTCTTCATTTCTAGTAATTCAAACGTATTTAAATCGTATTATGTTAATCAATTATTAGGAACGAATTCTACGAAAGGCCTCATGTATATGATAGGTAGTGAAAATCGTTATTTTGCAGAAGAATTTCATAAAGAAAAAGGACGAGCGTCTTTGGAATCTTTTTTACTTTCACTTTCTACAAATATTAATGTAAATGACCTCCGAAGCTTATTAACTCGAGAACTTCCAAATATGAATCAATTTTATTCGGAAATATTAATTGCCGGGGAAGGAACAGATTATACGAATATTCCTGAAGAATCTAGTATTCCTTTAGAGAATATTAAGAATGAAGGTACTGCTGTTAAACACCCAAAGAGTGAGAAAGAAAACAATTCAAATACACAAAATAACGGTGAAAATAAAGTTTTTATTTATCATACACATAGTTGGGAGTCGTTTATTCCTCTCATCCCAGGTGCTACTGTACCTGATGATGCCTCAAGTACAAATAATGAAGTGAACATTACGTTTGTTGGAAATTATTTAAAACAAAAGCTAGAAGAAAAAGGAATAGGTGTTTCACATGATACGACAAATATGAGAGATTTTCTGCGAAATAAAAATTTAAATTGGGCGCAATCCTACAAAGGATCCCGTCAAATATTACAAGATAAATTGGCACAAGATAAAAATATTATGTTTCCCATTGATCTTCATAGGGACGATGCACGAAAAAATATTACGAAGAAAACGATTAATGGAAAGGATTATGCACGACTCTATTTTATTTTAGGTCGAGAAAATCCTAACTATGAAAAAAATAAAAAAATAGTAACGGCAATCAATTCATATTTAGATGAAAAGTATTACGGTTTAAGCCGAGGCATTTTTATTAAAGATCGTAAAAGCGGGAACGGAGTATATAATCAAGACCTTTCTCCAAATGCTTTACTTATTGAAATGGGAGGCGTAGATAATACACCAGAAGAATTATATGCTTCCGTTGATGCATTAGTAGAAGCATTTAGCCACTATTATAATGAAGTGACTAAGAAAAATAATTAAAATAAAAAGGAGTGACATCTAGTCAGAAGTGCTAGGGGGTTACTCCTTTTTTGTAGAATATAAAATCACCAATAGATGTTAGTAGTTAAAAAATCTTTCTTTTCATTCTTCTTTTTCTAGTTTTATAGGAGAATGCTATGCTTCTTATTTCACCTACTGTATAATAAGGAAAAAGCACGAAAAGAGGTCATCTCATGCTAGAGGTTATTGCAACATGTTTAGAAGATGTAAAACGAATTGAACGAGCTGGCGGGAAGCGAATTGAATTAATTTCATCTTATACAGAAGGCGGTTTAACACCGAGTTATGCATTTATTAAAAAAGCGGTAGAAGCAGTACATATACCGATTCACGTTATGATTCGCCCGCATGCGAAGTCTTTTACATATACGGAAGAAGAAATTGAAATGATGAAAGAAGATATTGTAGTTGCTCAGAAATTAGGAGTAGCTGGTGTTGTATTAGGTGTATTAAATGAAAAGAATGAAGTGGATGAAGAGAAACTAGCGAATTTATTATCTGTGGTAGATGGGATAAATGTTACATATCACCGTGCAATAGACGACATAGAAAATCCAGTAGAAGCAATGAAAACTTTAAAGAAGTTTCATAAAGTGACTCACGTCTTAACTTCAGGTGGACAAGGAAATATAGTGGAGAATATTCCACTGCTAACAGAAATGCAAAAGATAAGCGATGGTCAAATTCAACTTGTAGTTGGAGCTGGCGTGACGAAAGAAAATATAAAGCGATTGCTAGATGAAACTGGCATTTCGCAAGCTCATGTCGGTACAGCAGTAAGAGAAGGGAAATCATGTTTTGCTGAAATTGATCTTAATTTAGTACAAGAATTAGTTCAAATTATACAATAAACAATAAAGAAAGAGGAGAAACGATGAAGGAAAATACGAAGAAAGAATTATTCTCATGGGCTAAAACGATAGGATTTACCCTTGTATTAATCGCAATTATTCGCGGTGTATTATTTACACCGTCATTAGTACAAGGCGAATCGATGATGCCTACACTAGAAAATAACGAACGAGTTCTTGTGAATAAGATTGGTTATAGTATAAGTGGATTAGAACGCTTTGATATTATCGTCTTCCACGGAAAAGAAGGATACGATTTAGTAAAACGAGTAATTGGTTTACCAGGCGATACAGTGGAGTATAAAAATGATGTATTATATGTAAACGGAAAAGCGATGGAAGAACCATATTTAAAAGAGTTTAAAGAAAAAGCAGCAGGCCGTGTATTAACTCCAGACTTTACGTTAGAACAAATTACAGGAAAAACGAAAGTGCCAGAAGGCCAAGTGTTTGTTTTAGGAGATAATCGTGAAGTTTCTAAAGACGGTCGTATGTTTGGATTTATTTCAGAAGATGAAATTGTCGGAAAAGGACAAGCTGTTTTCTGGCCGTTGAAACAAGTAAGAGCGTTATAAAGAAAAAGTATGGGAGAAATATTCTTCCATACTTTTTTTATGCCTATTTATTTAAACGTTTGGTTTTGCTATAACTTGAGCTTTTGAAAGAGAACCATCATTATTTCTAAATTTTATTTTGTATTCACCTTACATAAAGGTTAAGTAGCTGAAAAATATATTGATAGAATTGAAAGAATATTTTATAATTTTAAATTATATGTTTGTTTCGAAAAACGGAATTTAAGTTCCGAAATTTGGAACAAGAGGGAGATAGAATGAGTATAAATAAAACGGCAGTTAAGACAATGGATATTTTAGAGTTGTTTTATGAGCATGAAGAGCTAAGTTTAACAGAGATGGTTCAGCTTACAAGTATGCCGAAAACATCTGTTTATCGTTTAATTGGCTCGTTAGAAGAAATGGAGTTTTTACAAAAAAACGAAAAGGGGAAATATCGTTTAGGAGTCGTGTTTTTACGGTTCGGTCAACTTGTTTCACAAAGACTATCCGTAAGAAATATTGCGATTCCATATATGAAAGAGCTTAGAGATAGTTTAGGGCAGGCAGTTAATTTAATTATTCAAGATGGTAATGATGCGATTTATGTGGAAAAGATGGAAGGTGCTCAACCTGTACGTGTGTATACGGCGGTTGGAAGAAGAGCGCCACTTTATGCGGGTGCATGTCCGAGAATTTTACTATCGTATTTCTCTGAGGAAGAAAAACGAAAATACATAGAGGAAACGGATTTAAAGCAATTTGCAGATGGAACAATCGTAGATAAGAAACAATTGCTAGAAGTGTTACAAATGGCAAAAAAGGAAGGACATGCAATTAGCTACTCTGAGTTAGAAAATCATACAGCGGCTATAGCAGCGCCCATTTTCGCAAGCGATGGAACGGTTGTAGCAGGCATTAGTATTTCGGGATTAGCAATTGAGTACAGCGAAAGTAACATTCCATATTTTATCGCGAAGGTAAAAGAGACAGCGAATCGCATTTCGAAAGAACTCGGCTTTTTGGCATAGAAAGAGGGAGTAGGATGAAATTTTCGGCGTTAGGGGATCAAGCAATTATTGTTACATTTGGTGAAGGAATTGGAATGGATACTTATGAAAAAGTGCAGCGATTATTTCAAGCGCTGCAGCAACATCCGTTTGTAGGGATGGTTGAATGTGTTCCGTCGTTTACTTCATTAGCTGTTTACTACAATTTGTATGAAGTATGGAAGGAAAATGATAGACAGATAAGACCGTATGATTACGTATGCCAATACATAACTGGAATGTTAGATACGTATAAGGAAGAGCTGAAACGAGATGTGAAACATATTTCTATACCCGTTTGTTACGGGGGAGAATATGGACCTGATTTAGAAGAGGTCGCACATTATCACGGTTTACAAGTAGAAGATGTCATTCGAATACATAGTGAAATAACGTATTTTGTGTATATGTTAGGTTTTACACCAGGGTTCCCGTATTTAGGAGGACTATCAAAAGAACTAGAAACGCCTAGAAAAGAAACACCGCGGTTACAAATCTCTCCTGGTTCGGTAGGAATCGGCGGAAATCAAACAGGTATTTATCCGCTTGAAACACCGGGTGGATGGAATATTATTGGACGAACACCAATCTCCTTATTTAATCCGGAAGAAAAAACACCAACCTATATTCAAAGCGGTATGTATTTACGATTTATTCCAATAACGAAGGAAGAGTACGTATCACTTGAGGGGGCTAAAGAATGGATGTAGAAGTTTTGCATGCGGGAATGTTTACAACAGTCCAAGATTTAGGACGGTCTCATTATCAACAATACGGTGTGCCAGTTGGCGGGGCGATGGATCAAAGTGCACTTCGGATGATCAATATGTTAGTTGGTAATGAAGAGAATGAAGCGGCACTCGAAATGACGATTATGGGACCGAAATTGTTAATAAAGAAAACGACGTTACTTGCGATTGGCGGTGCGGATATGGAACCGTTACTAAATGGGGAGCGTATACCATTATGGCGTCCCATTTTAGCGGAAGAAGGTAGTATGCTTTGCTTTGGAAAAGTGAAAAGTGGTTGCAGAACGTATGTGACTTTTGCAGGTGGTATCCATATTGATCGTACGATGGGAAGCAAAAGTACTTACATACGTGCTGCGATTGGCGGTATAGAAGGGAGAATGTTGAAAAAGGGTGACTACTTTCAAATTGGTGTACAACCAGAAATGGCGAATCGTTTCGTTCAAGACTTACAAAAAGATGAGAGAATAAAAACGAAATGGGCAATTAGTAGTAGCGTACGACCAAAATATAAGAAAAATCCTAAACTTCGCGTCATAACTGATTTTGAATATGATCAATTTACAGAAGAAAGCAAAAAGGCATTTTTTACGAAAGAGTATAAAGTATCTAATTACGCTGATCGTATGGGTTATAGGGTTGAAGGAGAAATTTTAAATAGATCCGTTGAAAAAGAGATTTTATCGAGCCCTGTTACATTTGGAACCATTCAAGTTCCAAATGGTGGACAGCCAATTATATTAATGTCAGATAGGCAAACGACAGGTGGCTATCCGAGAATGGGAAATATCATTTCAGTAGATTTACCTCTTCTTGCCCAGCTAAAACCTGGGGACTATGTTTCTTTTGAGAAAATTACGCTTGAAGAAGCGGAACAATTGTACATAGAACAAGAAGTAAATATGAATCTATTAAAAAAATTTATAGCTTTACGAAGTTGAATTTAGGAGGGAAACATTGTGACTACAATTGATTTAAACTGTGATTTAGGAGAAAGTTTTGGCGCTTATAAAATGGGGAATGATGATGAAATTCTTCCATTCGTATCCTCTATAAATGTTGCTTGCGGTTTTCATGCAGGTGATCCGTCTGTTATGCGGCAAACGGTTGAAAAAGCTCTACAGCATAACGTAGCGATAGGGGCACACCCAGGTTTTCCAGACTTAATTGGATTTGGTAGAAGGAACATGAATGTTTCAGTAAGTGAAGTATACGATTATGTTTTATATCAAATTGGTGCATTAGACGGTTTTGTAAAAGCAGCTGGCGGGAAGATGCATCATGTGAAACCACACGGTGCTCTATATAATATGGCGGCAACTAATCCGGAAATTGCAGATGCAATTGCAAAGGCAATATATCATAGTAATCCAAATCTATTACTTTACGGATTAGCAAATAGCGAGGCGTTTATACAGGCTGCGGAAAAATATAATATAACTCTCGTACAAGAAGCCTTTGCAGATCGTACGTATAAGCAAGATGGAACATTAACGAGTCGTACGGAAGAAAATGCGCTTATAAAAAATGAAGACGAAGCGATAAAGCAAGTGCTTCAAATGGTGAAAGAAGGGTATGTAAATTCGGTGAATGGCGAGAAAGTAGAAGTTCAAGCGAAAACGATTTGTTTACATGGTGATAGTGAAAAAGCAGTGCAATTTGCGGAGAGAATATACAGAACATTCGAACTTAATGGTATTTCTATTTGTGCACCGAAGTAAAAATATGAGGGGAAGTGCTGAAATGATTAAATTAATCGGGATACTACTCGTTGCAGTTGGTTTTTTATTTAGACTAAACACATTGTTAGTCGTTATGGTTGCAGGTATTGTTACGGGTATGGTTTCAGGATTAAGCTTTTATGATGTCATCAGTATGTTCGGTAAATTTTTCATAGAAAATAGATATATGTCTATGCCAATTATATTAACTTTACCGGTAATCGGAATTTTAGAGCGTTACGGTTTGAAAGAAAGAGCAGAAGCACTTATAACGAAATCAAAAGGAGCAACAACTGGAAGAGTATTAATGTCATATTTTACGATAAGAGAATCGTCAGCAGCACTTGGACTGAATATTGGTGGTCATGCACAAACGGTAAGACCACTCGTTGCGCCGATGGCCGAAGGGGCTGCGCAAGGTAAATACGGTAAGCTTCCTGAAAAGTTAAGAGAAAAGATTAAAGCAAATGCAGCAGCTGCGGAAAATACAGCTTGGTTTTTCGGAGAGGATATATTTATCGCGACTGGAGCTATTTTATTAATGAAAGGGTTCTTCGATTCAGTAGGTATGCATGTCGGTGTATGGGATATGGCGCTTTGGGGTATTCCAACTGCAATATCTGCACTTATCGTAAGCTGGATTAGATTTAGAAGATTTGATAAATATATAGCAAAAACGATGGAATCAAAAGAAAAAGAAGAGAAGGAGGCAATATAAAATGAACATCATCACAATGGATACAATCTACTATGTATTAGGTATCATCGTTGCCTTTATCGCTGTACGTATTGCCTTTGATCGTGAGCATCCAAACCGATTTGGTTCTAGTTTATTTTGGGCGTTGTTTGCAGTTACATTTTTATTTGGAAATGTAATCCCTTCGTTTTACGTTGGCTGTATTGTACTCGCTATGGTTGTGTTAGCTTCACTAAATAAAGTAACAAAATCAGAGGAGAAAGAAGTTCCAGTACAACAACGTGTAAAACATGCGGAGAAATTAAAAAATAAAATCTTTATGCCTGCACTATTAATTCCTATTTTTACAATTATAGGTACGTTAACGTTAGGGAAAATTAAATGGGGGAAATGTCTCCCTTGTTGATCCAGATAAAGTAACGCTAGTAGCATTAGCACTAGGAGCATTACTTGCATTCGTTGCGGCGATGCGTATTACAAAATCGAAGATAACAACTCCTGTACAAGAAGGAAGTAGACTATTACAAGCTGTCGGCTGGGCTGTCATTTTACCACAAATGTTAGCGGCACTTGGCGGTATTTTCGCAAAATCTGGCGTTGGACAAGTCGTTTCTGATTTAGTCGGCCAAGTGTTACCGACAGAGTATCCGTTCGTTGCTGTTATGGCGTACTGTTTAGGGATGATGCTTTTCACAGTCGTAATGGGAAATGCTTTCGCAGCGTTTGCTGTTATTACTGGTGGAATTGGTTTACCTTTAATTGTACAAATGCACGGCGGAAACCCAGCGATTATGGCAGCGCTCGGTATGTTTGCTGGATATTGCGGAACGTTACTTACACCAATGGCAGCAAACTTTAATATCGTTCCAGCAATGCTTTTAGAACTAAAAGATAAAAATGCCGTTATTAAAGCACAAGTACCAATTGCTCTTTCAATCTTCATCATAAATATGTTTATTATGTACGGTCTCGTATATCGTTTCTAATTAGGAGGAAAAAACTATGAAAACAGTATTATTAACAGGCTTTGATCCGTTCGGCGGAGAAAGCATTAACCCAGCTTGGGAAGTCGCAAAAAGTTTGCATGAAAAAACAACCGGGGAATACAAGATTATTAGTAAACAAGTACCGACCGTATTTCATAAATCAATACAAGTTTTAAAAGAATATATAGATGAACTAAACCCTGAAATAATTATATGTATCGGACAGGCTGGGGGCAGACCAGATATTACGATAGAGCGTGTCGCAATTAATATTGATGATGCAAGAATTGCTGACAATGAAGGGAACCAGCCGGTAGATGTACCAGTCGTAGAAGAAGGACCAGCTGCTTATTGGTCTACACTTCCGATGAAAGCAATTGTAAAAAGACTTCAAGAAGAAGGCATACCAGCTTCCGTTTCACAAACAGCAGGTACATTCGTTTGTAATCACTTATTTTATGGTCTCATGCATGAACTAGAGAAGCGTGATAAGAAAATAAAAGGCGGATTTGTTCATATTCCGTTTTTACCAGAGCAAGCGAGCAAGTATCCAGGGCAACCGAGTATGGCTCTTTCTACTATTCGTAAAGGGATAGAGTTGGCAGTTGAGGTAACGATGACCGTTGAGGTGGATATTGTAGAGGTTGGGGGTGCGACGCATTAAGTAGAATGAATTGTACGACACCTCCTGTAAACAACTGGTATAATAAGTATAGGAAAATACATAGAGGTGATTTTTGTGCAACAATTTGAAGAAGTACGTTCAATTTTAGAAAAAGCAAAGAAAATTACAGTATTAACAGGTGCTGGTGCAAGTACGGAAAGTGGTATCCCAGATTTTCGTTCAGCAAATGGATTGTATGCTGATGCGAATGTGGAGATGTATTTATCAAGAGGATATTATAATAGAAGTCCCAAAGAATTTTGGAAGCATTATAAAGAAATATTTCAAATTAATACCTTCTATCAATATAAACCAAATCGTGGCCATCGCTTTTTAGCTGAATTAGAAGAACAAGGGAAAGATATTACGATTTTAACGCAAAATATTGATGGTTTACATCAATTAGGTGGTAGTAAACATGTCATTGATTTACACGGTACACTGCAAACAGCGCATTGTCAGAAGTGTAAAGCGGGATATGATTTACAGTATATGATAGATCATGAAGTGCCGCGCTGTCAGAAGTGTAATTTCATTTTAAATCCAGACGTTGTTTTGTATGGAGATACATTACCGCAATATCAAAATGCGATAAAACGTTTATATGAAACAGATGTGTTAATCGTTATGGGAACGTCATTAAAAGTACAGCCTGTTGCTTCATTCCCACAAATTGCAAAGAGGGAAGTAGGAGCAACAACCATCTTAGTAAATGAAGAGTTAACAGGACAGGAATACAACTTTGATTATGTTTTTCAAAATAAGATTGGTGAATTTGTTGAAGGATTGTCTTCAAGGAAATAAGTTATCGAAAAAACTGAGGTATCCACCTCAGTTTTTTATTTGAGTAATCATTATATTAAGCAATATGAAAACATGTCGATAATGTAGTAACCACGTCTCTATAATTTATAAAAAAGTGTTTCGTAGGCAAAATAGCAGAGTAAGAAGTAGTATTATTTTTAACGAATACACAGTCGTCATAAAGTAAGTTAATATGTAGCTGTTGTAAAGGTTCTATTTCGTTTTAAGTATGCAACCTTTCTTTTAGAATAACATTCATGTTATTCCTTAATAAGGGAATGGTAATAAATAGGATATAAAATTAAAAAACTGAAAATTAAATCTTTTATTTCTTTTGTAATTAATATAAAATTCTATATATATCATATAAATAAATTTGATACATAATGATTTTCCGTAGAAATGTTAATAGAATGAAGCGAGGGAGCGAAATGAGACAGAAAAAGGAGCAGAAGAAACAATCGAAAAAGAAAAAGACTCATATTCCTTTTCGGTTAAATGTACTATTCTTTATCGTCTTTCTTTTATTTTCAGCTATTATAATTCAATTAGGTAAAGTACAGATCATTGATGGAGAAACGTATAGAAATGAAGTGAACAAAAAGGAAGATGTAACGGTAAGTACACCTGTTCCTAGAGGGAAAATGTTTGATCGACAAGGTCAGGTGATTGTAAATAACAAACCACTACGAACCGTTACATATACAAAAATGAAAGGAGTAGACTCGAAAGAAGTTTTACAAGTAGCAAGAAACTTAGCCCAGTTAATTGAAATGTCGCCAGAGGATATAGACAAGTTAACAGAAACAGATAAAAAAGATTTTTGGATGCAGTTAAATGAAAAGCGGGCAGCAGCAAAAGTAACGAAAGAAGATGAGAGTAAATTTAGGAAGCAGGAGATAGAAGGGAAAGAATTAGATAAAAAAGTTGAAGAGTTACGTAGGGAAAGAATTACACAAGAAGAATTAAGCGAACTTTCAAAAGAGGATTTAGAAGTATTAGCAATTAAAAGCAAAATGAATGCGGGATATAAAATGACGCCGCAAATCGTTAAAAAAGATGTAAGTCAAAATGAATATGCAGTCGTAAGTGAAAGATTGGCAAGCTTGCCTGGAGTAGATACGACAGTAGACTGGGAACGTGAATACCCAAATGATAAAATACTTCGTTCTATCCTTGGTAGCGTTTCTACTGAAAATGAAGGATTGCCAAGAGAACAATTAGATTATTACTTAGTACGTGATTATAACAGAAATGATCGTATTGGTAAGAGTTACATTGAAAAACAATATGAAGATGCACTCCATGGAACGAAAGAACAGACTAGAAGTATTACAGATAAAACAGGGAATGTGATTCGAAATGAAAAAGTGACCGAAGGAAAAAGTGGAAATAATTTAATGTTAACAGTGGATATGGAATTACAGAAAAAAGTAGAGCAAAGTCTTGAAAAGAATTTACGAGCATTTCATTCTGCAGAGCCGATGATGGATCGTGCATTCGTTGTAATGATGAACCCGAAAAACGGTCAAATTTTATCGATGGCAGGAAAGAAAATTGTAAATAAAGATGGCGGGATGCAAATAGAAGACTACGCTTTAGGAACGATGACAAGTTCTTATGAGTTAGGGTCAACTGTGAAAGGGGCCACGTTATTAGCCGGTTATCAAACTGACACAATTAAGCCGTATACGCATTTCTTTGATGCACCAATGTATTTTAAAGGAAGCTCCAAGCCGAAGAAATCGTGGAAAGAATTTGGTGATATTGATGATTTAAGAGCTTTACAAGTTTCATCAAACGTTTATATGTTTAACACGGCTTTAAAAATGGCAGGTATAAATTATGTGCCAAACAATCCATTAGACATTAAACAAGAGACATTTAATAAAATGCGTTACTATTTTAGACAGTTTGGCTTAGGTGTACCGACTGGTATTGATTTGCCGAATGAATCGATTGGTCAAATGGGTAGAACAGATAACATACCTGGTTTTTTACTCGATTATGCGATTGGACAATACGATACATATACGCCGCTTCAACTTGCTCAATATATTTCAACAATTGCAAACGGTGGTTACCGAATGAAACCGCAAATTGTGCAAGAAGTGAGAGAGCAACCACATAGACCAGAGGGTGTTGGAAAAGTTATTCGGTCTATTGAGCCAGTTATTTTAAATCGAGTGGATATGAACACCTCATACATTAATCATGTAAAAGAAGGATTTAGAAGAGTTTTTCAAGAGAATGACGGAACTGGTACTGCAACGTTTAAAGGATTACCATATAAACCAGCTGGAAAAACAGGAACAGCTGAAACCGTGTATGGTGGAGAAAGTGAAATTGGAAGAGATGAAAACAATAATAGAAAAAAATGTTATAATTTAACTCTTGCCGGTTATGCACCATATGATGCTGATCCAGAAGTAGCTTTTTCAGTTGTTGTACCATGGGTAAATGATGACAAATCAGGAATTAATTCCGCGATTGGTAAAGAGATTTTGGATGCGTATTTTGAATTGAAAACGAAAAGATCGGGTGGAAATCCAGTCCCAGTAGAGCAGCCGAACAAGGCCCAGTAAAAATAATATCACTGCATTGAGACTTATGGTGCAGTGATATATTTTTTGATTTAAAAAGCGTTTGAATAAGGTGGGAATGGATATGAAACAGGAGATTAAGAGAGGTTGGGGGAAATACATACTCTTCGTGTTTGTTTTGGTCGTAGCCTATCATTCTTTTACTTTATGTAAAGTGGAAGGGAAATCGATGCAACCGACTTTATATGAAGAAGACTACGTATTTGTAAATAAAGCAGCGGTACACTTTTCCGATTTAGAGCATGGAGAAATTGTCATTATAAAGGAAGAGGATGAATCAAAATATTATGTGAAACGAGTAATAGGACTTCCAGGTGACGTAATTAACATAACGAATGGATTCGTATATGTGAATGATAAAAAACAAGAAGAACCGTATACAAATAAAGATTTGTTCAATAATACGCAAGTGTTTTATAACTTTCAAAAGACAAAAATCCCGCCAAATAAGTTATTTGTAATGGGAGATAATCGTGAACTTAGTAGAGATAGTCGAAACGGCTTAGGGTATATTGAAGAAGATAATATAATAGGAAAAGTGGAATTTGTATATTATCCTTTTTCAAAAATGAAGATTATCAAATAAGTGGGGAGTTACCAAACCCCACTTATTAACGTTTCACTTTATCTTTTTTAAAAAACCTTTTGGGTTAAAGGATATGAAAAACTTATGCTTAGATTCATCGATTATGAAATTGTTATTTTTAGCTAAAAACTCTTCAACTGCTTCCATTGGACCAGGCCCCCAATCGGGAGAAACAGGATTTCCATTAATAGATGTATCTTCTACGATAATATAACTGCCTTTAGTAACGATAGATTTATAAAGCAACAATTCTTTTGCTACATGCTCTTTACTATGATCAGAATCTAAAATAACTAAAATTACATCATTAGGTTTGCGCATACTTAATATTGTTTGCACAGCGGTTACTGAAACAGAGGAAGCTGTTAAATACGTAATGCGATCATGGGATGGACGATTTGGTTGTGGAAATATATCGATAGTAAGAACGTGACCTTTTCCAATTAAATCTAATATAGAAGCTAAATATAGTGCACTACCACCATAACAAGTGCCACATTCAATAATTAAGTCGGGTTTTAATTCGTAAATCATTTCTTGATACAAAAAAAGATCAGAAGGAAGTTTGAGAATGGGGACTCCAAGCCAATGTGTATCATATAACCAGACTCGACTATCGTAAAATTGTTTTAAAAATTCGCTGCTTATGTTATCGATTTTGAACACTCCTTTCTGAAACGAAAGTTGTACAATATATTATGTGAAATATAATTGTAAGGAGAATGTTTTTTAATAAAATTGAGCAAAATACCTCATTAAAAACCAATTGTTTGTATAATAAAAAACTTTTTGCAGGAAGTTACAGTTTAAATCTGTAAATGAGGGGAAAAGGAAAGGAGATGAACGTATGTATAAGTACACAATTTGTTTCATTAAAAAGGGAAAGAAAATACTCTTATTGAATAGAAACAAAAAGCCGAATATGGGAATGTGGAATGGTGTTGGTGGAAAAATTGAAGACAATGAAACACCATATGAAGGAATAATTAGAGAAACGCTTGAGGAAACAGGCATAGATCTTCCAAGTGTAACGTATAAAGGGAATGTAGTTTTTAAAAGTAAGGACGAGCCTCAGGGGCGTGAAGGAATGTACGTATTCCTTGCTGACCTGCCAGCTGGAGTACATATGGACACACCAGTAAGTACGGCGGAAGGATTATTAGAATGGAAAGAAATTGATTGGATATTAAATAAGGATAATAGAGGTGTAGTTAGCAATTTACCAAAATATTTACCGATAGTATTAACAGAAGAAAATAAGTTAGAGCATATATTCACATATGATAACCGGAATATTATTAATTACACAACTTCATTTTTGCCAGAAGATGATGTAAACAAACGGTATATAAAAAAATCACTTTCATACTCTAATTGATAAAATATTTTAAAGAGCAATCAGTATTTTTATGCTGATTGCTTTCATTATATATGTGAGGTGATGATATGTTCCAGAAATACAATTCATTGGTCATAATCGTCATATGTACGATGTTCCTTTTTGTAGCCTGTTCTAAAAGTGATACAGAACTTAAAGACATTCAAAAAGTAGATTACCTCGTATCCTATTCAAATGCAATGAAAGCCGGTGGTTACATATATGCATATGATAAGAAAGGAAATGAGATTAGTAAAATAGAAGTGGATGGTCAAAGTATAATGAGTAATGCAAAAGATGGGGAGGGGTACTACTTCTCATCAAATAGAAATAACAATCATTATGTAATTAAGCTGATGTGATTGCAAGACGTGGACGTACTTAACAATCTAGAAACCACCACAAAATTTTTAAAAATAAACGGGAAAAAAGAGATGTAGACCCATCTCTCAGGTTGTAGACAACATTTTTGGAGAGTTTAGATGCTAAAAAATAGTTTGTCTTTTGCTTTATGGCGAATTTATCCAACAATATATATATGTAGTACGTTCTATGCTACAATTTACTATAAGGGAGGAAGGTGTCTTATGAAAATATCCGTTTATGTTGCAAGTGCATTTAGCAAGGATCATAAAGGTGGAAATAAAGCAGGAGTGGTATTTATGGAGAATATATTGACCACTACTCAAAAAATGGCAATAGCCAAACAACTGGGCTATGCGGAAACCGCATTTATATCAGAATCTGAAATTGCGGATTATAAAATTGAGTATTTTACACCAAAAGAGGAAGTTGATTTATGTGGGCATGCCACAATTGGCTCTTTCGCGATACTGATGCATGTAAATAAACTTTTTAAGAATCGCTATACGATTGAAACGAACAGCGGTGTTCTTACTATTACCATAAAAGATGACATCATATTCATGGAACAAAACGAACCGATATTCTATGATGTTATATCTCCAAACGAGTTCATTGACTGTTTTGATAGTAAAGCTATAGACAATACATACCCAATTCAAATTGTCTCCACGGGCTTAAAAGATATTTTAATTCCTATAAAAAGCGAAACACAATTACATACATTGCAACCTAATTTTGAAAAAATTAAAGAAATCAGCAAGTATTATAATGTTGTCGGGATGCACCTATATACTTTTAATGACAATCGAATAATATGCAGAAACTTTGCTCCACTATATGATATCAATGAAGAAGCAGCCACTGGAACTTCAAACGGTGCATTAGCTTGCTACCTTTATGAACAGCAATACTTACAAAAAGAAGTCTATGTATTTGAACAAGGTTATTCTCTACACTCGCCTTCTGAAATATTAGTTAAATTAGCAACCGATAGCAAGAATAAAATAGAAAAGGTTTATGTTGGTGGCAAAGGCTATTACTGTGAAACGAAGTATTTAACTGTAGAAAATATTGAGTGAAAATAAAAAAGAGATGGTAGATCCATCTCTTTTTCATATGCTCCATGATTAACTGCGAATCGCCTTAATCAGAAAACGATGTTGCGTCACATCAAAATACCCTTTTTGTAAGATGACTTCATGTATACGATATAATTCCTCATAATACCTTTCGACAGTAAAATCAGGAATTTGCCACGGAATCGCTTTTAAATAATAGACAATAGCACCAACATCGTAAAAGCGTTGGAAAGGAAACTCTTCTTTTGCTTCTAAAATAGTAAATCCATTTTCCTTTAACTCACTACATGCTGTTTCAAGAGACCAACTTGCAAATTCGTTATTTAGCGGTGCGTTAAACTGCTCATTTAGTTCCGCACAATCGAGACCACCGACTTGTTGTGTAAGAAATGTTCCATTAGGAGAAAGTATTCTATTTACCTCAGAAGCAGAATAGGATTCATGTTGATTCATAATGAAATCAAACTGCCCATCTTGAAATGGTAATGCAGTATCATCAGTTACTTCTAAAACGGTAACCCCTAAAGGCTCTAATTTCTTTCGAGCAATTGGCACATTTGGAGCATAACCTTCAGTCGCATAAATAGTTGGCGGGAATGGTTGTAACATAGATAAAAACTCTCCGCCGCCAGTACCCATATCGAGCATTGATTTAGCACGTTGCATAAGCTGATAAGCAGTGCTACCATACGACCATGATAAAGGCTCGCTCTTCATTCGGCCCGTTTCTGAAATGAAAGAAAATCCCAGCTGCTAAAGTTTGTATTTGCACTTTCTAATAAAGTTAATAATAATGGATCACGTTTCATAAATTTGTCCTCCTATTTCATAAATGAATGATATGATGAGAAAGGAAAAAGGGAGGACCTCTTATGAAAGAGAAGCGGTTTTACGTTTCATGTTCGAATAGATTCATATACATTCGCTCCTTTTGAGAATGGTTATTTATATATTCGGCATTATAGAGTGAAAATCCTTTGAACTTACATGGGAAGGTGTTGTTTAATGAAGAACTGGATGGAGTTTACAGACAAAGAGGATGATCGAATTTGGAACAAGTTATATAGTGAACTTGAGTTTTCGCCAAGTGTTTCTACATTTCCATCATTTAAGGTGCCAAGTCCTTTTATTACATATAATATTTCTCATTACTTTGGAGAATCGGTAGATTTAGATGTGTATGACGATTTGGAAGATAAAGCGTTACAAGTGTTTAAGGAAAATACAGCATCGAATGAATATATAATGGCACTAGATTGGCAACATGAGTGTTATTGGGTGAATCCTCACTTAGAGTTTGAAAGAAATGAATTTGATGAGTGGATTATACCAATATTTCCGAATGGAGATTACTACTTTTTTATTCAGAAGGACTTTAAGTGGGGTTATTTAGGTCATCCTTGGGAGAAGAGTATAACGATATTTGGAAAAGGAGTAATAGAAAGTTTTGAACGAAATAGGCCGGAAATGTTTCAAAATATTTTAAGGAAAGGATAATGTTTGGGAGAGAAAAAGTCCTTATACTTCATTTTTGAAGTATAAGGACTTTTTGTTTAAAATACTCAAAAACAAAAATCCTTTGGTAAAGTATCATTTTTTATTACCGTTCTCAACTCGTTTTTTTACCCCGGCGGTCAAATAAAAACAATCTTTATTTTTTAATCGACAACCCATAAACTAAAGTCTCACTCGGAGTCGTAATACTAAAACCTGTCGTTTTATAATCAAGCTTCACCGTATCACCAGTGTAGTCTTTCGTAAATGAATCCATTTGTACGATAAGGTCTGCATCTTCATATACAACATCATCTGCAACATATGTATCCCAAATTAAATCGACATCAACGAATATACTACAAGAGTTTGTCATTGTCCCTCTAATGCGAATGATCTTTTTGTCTTCACGTTCTAATCTATGTATAGCTGCTTTTGCTTCATCAGTAATGCGAATGTTCATGGTATCCCAACCTTTATTTATATTTTCTTTATTATTGCAAAAACAGGGGCAATAGGGAAGCAAAGAGGTTTGCAATAAAAAACGAGCAAACAAATATGTTTGCTCGTCTCCCTTTATTTCAGTTCACATTTATCAAGTGGAATCACTTTTGTTTTTTTCGTAAATTTATATCCTAACCATAGTACTAAGAAGAGTGGTAAACCGATGTAAGAAACGAGTACGCCGTTCCAGTCGATTGACTCACCCATAAATGCCCCGTAGTTTTGTCCTAAAATTACGATGATACAAAGTGTAAATGCGAAAATTGGTCCGAACGGGAACCATTTTGCTCTATAAGGTAAGTCATTTAAATCTTTTCCTTGTGCAATATATGCTTTACGGAAACGGTAATGACTAATTGCGATTCCAACCCAAGCGATAAAGCCAGACATTCCTGATGCATTTAATAACCAAATGTATACAACGCCGTCACCGAATAGAGAAGCAATGAAAGCGATACTACCGACAATCGATGTTACGATTAATGCGTTAACAGGTACACCGCGGCTATCTAATTTACCAAGAAACTTTGGTGCTTTTCCTTGGCGAGCTAAATCCCAAAGCATACGAGTTGAAGCATACATACCAGAGTTACCAGCAGACAGTACTGCCGTTAAAATAACAGCGTTCATAACAGAAGCAGCGAAGGCAACGCCCGCTTTTTCAAAAATAAGTGTAAATGGACTTACTGTTACATCACTTGCTGCAAGGCTTTCAGTTGTATAAGGAATTAATAAACCGATAACGAGAATGGCAAGGATATAGAATAAAAGAATACGCCAGAAAATTGAACGAATTGCTTTCGGAATATTACGCTCTGGATCAGAAGTTTCACCAGCAGCTACCCCAAGTAATTCAGTTCCTTGGAAGGAGAAACCAGCTGCCATAAATACGCCAATAATTGCCATAATACCACCGTTAAATGGTGCATCTGCAACAGTGAAGTTTTTGAAGCCAACAGTTTCGCCGCCCATAATTCCGAAAATCATCATGAAACCGACAATTAAAAAGATAATAATAGTAACTACTTTAATAAGTGCGAACCAATATTCAGATTCACCAAACCCTTTAACAGATAAGTAGTTTAAAAGGAAAATAATAGCTAAACATAATCCGCTCCAAATAAGAGAAGGGGTATCAGGGAACCAAAATTTCATAATTAATGTTACCGCCGCTAGTTCAGCAGCGATAGTAATTGCCCAGTTATACCAATAGTTCCATCCGAGTGCAAAGCCAAGTGATGGATCAACAAATTTTGTTGCGTACGTGCTAAAAGATCCAGTAACAGGCATGTAAGCTGCGAGTTCAGCTAGGCTTGTCATTAAAAAGTAAACCATAATTCCAATTGCGGCGTATGCAATTAATGCGCCACCAGGTCCAGCTGAATGGATGACACCACCGCTGGCAAGAAATAGTCCGGTACCAATTGTACCGCCGAGAGAAATCATCGTAAGGTGCCTTGATTTTAGACCGCGTCTTAATTCACCTTTTCCTTTTGTAGTTTCTGTTTTAGAGGTAGCTTGATTCGTTGCGCTATTCATGTTCAACACTCCTTTTCTTGTAAGATAGGAAGGAGCGGGGGAGAAAAATACAAAAAACCGCCAAAGGAATTTGGCGGAACGTTTCACAAATAACCACCCCATCATACCCTTCCGTTAAGATAGCACCCCACGTTTACACGGTAATTTTGTAAACGTGACAGTTCTGTTCCTTTCGGAGACAGCCCCAGCTCATATTTCCAGAGAAGAAATATAAACTTCGGCAACTTTTCCTTTCAAACGGAGTCTAAGACATTCTCTGTGTCTCGTCCGTTTTACTATTAAAAGTCGCAACCTCTACCTCATCGGATTGATGAGGATTTATATATTGCTAAGATTTTTAATATATGGCAATTGTAATGACTTTCTGAATATATTGCAAGATATTTTGTAGGAAAAAATCAAAAAATATCGGTTATTGTATAGGAAACGCTTGCAAAACTCCACCCGAACCTACTATTATGTAACAATAAGCAAAGAAAAAATTGTTATACAAATGTTTCGCAAAAAATATTGAAAAACCCTTCAAAATTAAAAGAAAATTCAGAAAATATAATTCGACATTCATAATAAAGTCATATTTTTTGTTATAATTAGAGTAACGTTTAAGTAAAAAGGGGAAATCAAAATGAAATTAGAGACAGAAAGGCTTTATATAGTGCCTTGTACAGAAGAGAGTATACACGTTGCTAACGAGCAAGGATATAATAGTGGTCCGCATATTGTAGGGCATGTAGAAAATGTAAAACAGGATAAGGATTTATTACCTTGGGGCGCCTGGTATGTCATTCGAAAAGAAGATGACATCGTTCTAGGCGATATAGGGTTTAAAGGGAAACCAAATGAGGAACATACAGTAGAAGTTGGTTACGGTTTTATTGAGAAATATTGGAATAAAGGGTATGCGACAGAAGCTGTAAGCGAACTAATAAATTGGGCTTTTCAAACTGGAGAGGTAGAAATGATTATTGCGGAGACACTTCTTGAAAATGAAAGCTCCATTCGGGTATTAGAGAAATTACATATGAAGAGAATGGGTACTACAGAAACGATGATTAATTGGAAATTAGAAAAATAAAAAATACCGCTCGAAGTATATCGGGCGGTATTTTTATTGTTATGGAAGCATTTGTTTTTGATCATTCGGATATCCAGTTGTCGGTGTGTTAGAACGATTGGAATGATTGCGAACAGCAATGAAAATAGAAATAATAACGACAAGACCAATTGCCACGTAAGAAAGTGAAATAATAGTTGGATCCACTTTAAATGTAGTAAGTAGTGTACGAATGTTTGTAAAGATAATAAGGCCACCAACTAATACGCCAAGTAAATGAGAAGGAACGATGCGCACTAACCATGCAGCGATTGGAGCTGCGACAATACCGCCAAGCATTAACGAAAATACCCAAACCCAACTTACTTGTTCCCAGCCGAGTGAGATGAAGAAACCAATTGTTGCAGCGAGTGAGACAGGAAACTCACTCGTATCTACAGATCCGATAACTTTTCTAGCTTCATTTCCTCTTGCTAAAAGTACAGGTGTCGTAATCGGACCCCAGCCACCACCACCAGTTGAATCAACGAATCCAGCAAATAAGCCAAGTGGAACAAGTTGTTTAGCCGACATACGTTTATTTGAAGTAATAACTTGTTTTTGAATAATGAATCGTAATAAAATATAAACCCCTAAAGTAAATAAAAATACAGAAATGTACGGTTTAATGACATCCCCAGGTAAATTGCTTAAAAAACATGCCCCCACAAATGCGCCAATTGCTCCTGGTAATGTAAGCCTGGAAACGGTATATTTATCAACATTTCCAAATTTGATGTGAGATGCACCAGATGCTGCGGTTGTAACGACTTCAGCTAAATGAACAGAAGCGGAAGCGACAGCTGGTGCGATACCAAACATTAGTAATAGTGAGGTAGATGTTACACCGTACGCCATTCCAAGTGCTCCATCGATCAATTGAGCGAAAAATCCAATAATAGCAAATACAATTAATTTCTGCATAAATAATCCCCCTGTAATAGTAAATGAAAAAGGCACTTTTCCCGTATGAGAAAAGTGCCTTTGGTTTTTCCAATCAGCAATAATTAAATTTGTTTCATTATAATACATATTAATCGTATAAATCAACTGGGCTTTAAAGTTTTTTAAATTGAATGAAATAAAAATAAAATATACAATAAAAGGATGGAGAGAAAGGGGAGAAAGACATGTTACGATTTGATCATCTCGTTCACGCAGTACATTGTACACCGGAGGAAGCAGCAAAACAAATGCAGGAGCGTGGATTTCATACTGTACTAGGCGGAGAGCATACAAATTGGGGTACTTGGAATAGTTTATGTTATTTTGATTTATCATATATAGAATTTTTGGCAGTTCAGCATGAAGAAAAAGCGAAGAAAGCAGACAATCCATTAGTACAAGAAACGGTAGTGAAATTACAAGATGGAGAAGGAATGTTACAAATCGCAATTCGAACAGATGCAATTGAAGAACTAGCAGTTAAGTTTAATAAACATGGATTACATACGATAGGACCATTTGAAGGGAAACGAATGAGAAAAGATGGTCGCCTTTTAGAGTGGAAAATGTTATTTGTAAAGCAAGAAGAGAACGGGCCGAAATTACCTTTCTTTATACAGTGGAATGAAACGGATGAAGAAAGAAGAAACGATTTACGTAACATAGGAACGATCACTGTGCATAAAAACAAAGTACAACAAATTGATACAGTTCATTACGCAGTGAAAAATGTTCGAGAAACAGTGCGGAAATGGGAAGAAGTAATGGGACTAACTGCAAGCCAGATCGTTAAAAATGAAGAATGGAATGCGGAATGTCAAAGTGTATCGTTTGGCGACATTCAAGTGCAGTTTTGTGAACCAATTGGAGAAGGGCTAGTGCTAGAACGATTGAATCATCATGGCGAAAATCCATTTGCAGTGGAGTTTAAAGGTGAAAGTAAACGAGAGCATGAAGTACTAGGTAGTTTGTACATATATTGATAGAGGTGAACGTTGTGGAAGAAATGCTTAGAGAGATAGAGAGAAAACTAGAATGGCCTCGTATTGTAAAGTGTACAGCTATTTCAAAAGGTTTTTCACATGAAGAGAAATATAAAATAAAATTAGAAAACAGAGTAACATATTTTGTGAAAGTATGTGATGCTGTAAACTTTGAACGTAAACAAGAAGAATATACATATATGAAACAATTAGAGTCATTACATATTCCAACGCCTAAGTTAATTTACTTCATAAAACTTGAGGAATTAAATAAATGTGTTCAAGTATTTGAATGGGCCCAAGGTGTAAATGGTGAAGAGGGCTTAAGTAAGTTATCGGCGGAAGAACAGTATCATGCAGGAAGAAAAGCTGGAGAAGTATTAAAGCGAATTCACTCAATTGAAAGAGAAAGTGCAAGTGATAAATGGGAAACGGTTCGATGGAATAAATACGAAAGATACGTAGAAGCGTTAGCAAACTATGAAATAGATTTCCTTGATTTGAAGCCAGTATTAAGATTTGTAGCGGAGCATAAACAATTATTGGGAAATCGTCCAATCACATTTTTACACGATGACTTCCATCCAGCAAATAGTATGATTCATAATAAGGAATTTATCGTTATTGATTTTGGTGGATATGATTTTGGAGATCCGATACACGATTTTTATAACGTAGCGATTTTTACTACAAGAATAAGCAAACCATTTGCGGTTGGACAAGTTCACGGTTATTGCGGAGGTGAACCGTCGCTTCATTTTTGGAAACTGTACTCATTATATGCAGCAATGACATTCCCAGCGGATATCGTTTGGACAAACCGAAGCACGCCGCATTTAGTAGATGATATGAAGGAAAGATTAAACGGAATTTTAGATGATCATAATCATTTTTCATCCTATATTCCAAAATGGTATCAATCAAGTGAATGTAATAAATAAAGGAGGAATACATATGGAAAAAATTGCGGTAATTTCAGATATACATGGTAATATTCCAGCTTTAGAATCGGTACTGCAAGATATTAAATTGAGGGGAATCGAACGAATAATTTGTCTTGGAGATTTAGTCGGAAAAGGCCCTCATTCTAGCGAAGTAATTGAAATCATTCGTAAAGAATGTGAAGTAGTTGTAATGGGAAACTGGGATGATTTTATTACAAAACCGACTGAATTTGAGGCATTAAAATGGCATCAAAAGCAACTATCGGAAGAACAAAATGACTATTTAAGAAGCTTACCATTTTCAATCGAGTTTTATATGAGTGGAAAACTCATTCGAATGTTTCACGCTTCACCGAGAAGTTTATATGAAAGAATTCAACCACACGCTTCAAGAGAAGAGCGAATTAGTATGTTCGAAAACAGTGAGCTCACGGAGAATATAGAAGGAGGAAGAAAACCAGATGTCGTTTGCTACGGTGACATTCATCAAGCATTCGTTCAAAATTTCAGAGGGAAAACGTTATGTAATGCTGGTAGTGTAGGAAATCCGCTTGAAATTACACAAGCTTCTTATTTAATATTCGAAGGGCTATACAATGAAAAAGAAGCAGCGAGCTTTTCCATACAACTCGTACGTGTACCGTATGATATTGAATTGGCAATTCGATTAGCAGAAGAAATTGATATGCCAGAGATTGCAGAATACAAACAAGAGTTACGAACTGCATTGTATCGAGGATTTAAGGGGAAGTAAACCAATCCATAATATATCTATCGTAACTTAAAATATATCAACGATTTTTTTGATATATCGACGATTCGACAAAGGATATCGACTTACCGACAAATAGTGACATAAAAGTTAATTATAATTTTGTTATGTAAACTAAATGAAGGGGGAAATATCATGAACCGAAAACAACAAATTAAAGAAATTGTAGATCATATTTTAAAATTAAACTTAACTCATCCAACAAGAGTTGGAATAAGCGGTATTACAGCTTCAGGAAAAACAACATTTGCAAACGAATTAGCAGAAGAAATAAAAAAACGAGGGTTACCAGTAACACGCGCTAGCATTGATGATTTTCATAACCCAAAAGTGATTCGTTATGCCCAAGGTAAAGAATCTGCAAAAGGGTATTATGAAGATGCACACGATTATACAGCTTTCAAAGAAAGATTATTAAAGCCTTTAGGACTTAACGGGAATTTACAGTATGAAACGATTTCTCATAACTTAATAAAGGATATTCCTGTATATAATACGCCTATATTCGCTCAACCCAATATGGTACTCATAGTAGATGGAACGTTTCTATTAAAAAAAGACGTTGCGCATTTATTTGATTACAAAATTTTTGTAGATACAGATTTTGAGATTGCGAGAAAACGTGGTGCGAAGCGGGAGACAGAAGCTTTTGGAAGTTATGAAGAAGCTGAAAAAATGTTTTTAAACAGGTATCATGCGGCTTGTAAGATGTATATAGATGAGCATAATCCGAAAGATTGTGTAGATGTTGTATTTCGGAATAGTGATTTAGCAAATCCAGAAGTTATATTTCAAGAGCGAATGTAATACACAATCAAAAGTATATGTATAGCCTTTTATTAATAGTTATAATTCTCGTATAATTATATTAGCTTTAGAAAGTGAAAAACGGGGGATAAGGCAATAAGAAACGCAAAAAGGGGAGAAAAAATATAATGAATGAAGTATTAGAATTAAAAGAAGAACTACTACAAATTAAAAATAATAATTATGCTGTACCAGAAGATGTAGATGCATATCCATATGCGCAGTGGATGTTAGATTATATCGGATCACCTGATGCTGAATTACGCGATGATTTAATTTATAGTACGCTTCACACATGGATTACAAATGATGTATTTAGACAAAAAGAATTACGAGGGTTAATGTTACAAGCAATTAGTCCTGATTATTTATTTTATAAAATTGGTGAAAAGGGAACAGATTCTGTTTTTAAACGTGCGTTCTCTGTATTAATTCCGCCACTTATTTTATCTGTTCATGAAAGAGAGTCGTTGTTATCAGAAGAACAACTGTACAGCGTAGCAGAACAAGTGCTGGAATATGTATATTTAGAAGAAGATGTAAGAGGTTATGTAGAAGGAAAAGGGTGGGCACACTCTACTGCGCATGCAGCGGATGCGCTTGATGCGTTAGCACGTACAATACAAAATCGTGAGTTTTCATATGCGATTCTTGCAACTGTTCGTCAGAAAGTTCGCCTAAATGACTATGTTTACATACACTTTGAGGATGAGAGATTAGTAACGCCAATTATGTCATTACGTAACCAAAGCCTTCTAACTGAAGAAGAGTGGAGTAACTGGCTACATAGTATAGCAACTGTTGAAGATATCCGACATCCGCAGCATGCTATTTTAGTACAAAATATTAGAACTTTCTTAAGAAGTTTTTATTTCAGAGTTTTAGAGACAGAGGGTAGTACAGCCTTTACGGATGATATATTGGAGACTTTGAAGGATTTGCGTAGGTATTAAAAATGCTCCAGCCTTAGAAACCAAGAATAAATATTAATTTTGAAAAATTTATTAGAAATTTATTTTTACATTGTACCCTTTTAGTATAGGCTGAAAGGGGTGTCAAATGAAAAAAATATTGAGGTTAGTGAAAATAATTTTTTTAATGTGTATTAGTATTATTTTCTTTGGTACAGGTGCTGTATTTATATATCATAACTGTCAATTAAAAATGGAATCGAAATTAATGAACAATAAAGGTGAACTTGTTAATTTCGATAATAAAAAAGTGAATGTTTATAATGAGGGGAGCGGGGAAGATACGTTTGTATTTATGGCCGGATCTGGAATTGCCGCTCCTGTTTATGAGTTGAAAGGCTTATACAGTAAATTTTCGAAAGAAAACAAGATTTCTGTAATTGAGAGAGCTGGTTATGGATACAGTGATGTTTTTCAAGATGATAGAGATATTGATACGATACTAGAACAAACAAGAGAAGCGCTTATTCGAAGTGGGAATAAACCACCATACATCTTAGTACCACACTCTCTATCGGGTATTGAGGCCATTTATTGGGCACAAAAATATCCAAGTGAAGTAAAAGGGATTATTGCGTTAGATATTGGTTTACCTAAACAGTACGTGACTAATAAAATAGGTATGGTTGATTCATTAAAAATAAAAGGGATGAATATTTTAACGAAAATTGGTTTTCAGAGATTAGCTCCCTCTATTACTTATAATCCCGAAGTCATTCGTCAATCCTTTTTAAACGAACAGGAAAAAGATGTTTATAAAGCGCTTACGTATAAGCGGGCTTTTAATGATGATATGAAGCAAGAACTTTTACAAAGCTACAATAACGGTAAAAAATCAAATTCTTTATCGATCCCAAAAGAAACACCTATGTTATTTATAGATGCGATTGCTAGGCAATATAAAGATTCGAAGTATACAAAGCAAAAAAACAAAGATTATAAGGAGTTTGCTAGCAAGTTATTAATAGCTGATGTGAAAATAATTGAAGGTACACATAGTATTTATTTATATGCTCCTGATGAAATATACAAAATTGCTATGGATTTTATTAAGAATAAAGTAGTGAAGAACTAAGCAATTGTTATTTTAGTGATGAAAGGTCTACATAATGAAAGTATATAACATATTAATTGTTGAAGACGATTTAATTATAGGAGATTTATTACAAAAAATTTTACAGCGTGAGAAGTATAATGTGTATTGGGAGAAAGAGGGAAAGAAAGTTCTTGATATAATTCATGAAATAGATTTAGTCGTAATGGATGTTATGTTACCAGGCGAAGATGGTTATCAAATTACAAAGAAAATAAAAAATCTAGGATTAAATATTCCAATTATATTTCTATCAGCAAGGAATGATATGGATAGTAAACTAAAAGGTTTAACTATTGGAGAAGAATACATGATAAAACCTTTTGACCCTAGAGAGTTGTTGTTAAGGATTCAGAAAATGTTAGGTAATCAATATGGTATGTTCACGCAAATTAACCATGTATTTATAGATGCAGAATATAAAAGAGTTTTTATTAATGATTTGCGTAATGAAGTTGCTTTTACAGCAATTGAACGTAAAATATTCTTCTATTTATATGAAAATAGAGATAGAATTTTATCGAAAGAACACTTTTATGATTACCTATGGCAACTCGAAGATAGAAATCAAAATATCATGAACGTACATATAAAGAAAATCAGAACCAAAATTGATGATAAAACAGGTGATATTATTCAGAACATATATGGAGAAGGGTATAGATTAAATACCTATATGAAGAAATGAACTTAAAGAAAAAATATCAGTTACTATTATTCTCCGCTATTATTAGCGTACCACTGTTATTGTTGTTGATTAGTATCTTTGTATCAGTTATTTATAATGCTGTCTTTAAAACTAAAAATAAGAACATCCCTTTTCATGAATCCTATGCATATCCTACTATGTTAATCATATTTTTGTTATCACTATTAGTATTAGCTTTTGTATTTTCAAGGTCGATTAACACCGTATTAAATAAAATTAATATATTAAATCAAACAATTCGAGATTTAGCGAGTGATAAAAAAATCCCTAATATAATAGATGTTAAAAGCGATGATGAAATGGGAGAACTGATTAAATCAGTAAACTTGCTTATAGAAAGAACAACTTATCGAGAATTGGAACTACAACAACAGGAACAAATAAAAAAGGAACTATTAAATAAATTACGGCATGATATTAATACACCCTTAACAGCGGTCAGATTACAATTATATTATTTAGAAGGTGAGTACAAGGAACAAGCACCAGTACTTGAATCACTGTATGAGCAGATACAATATATAAGTGATTTAACTAACGAATTTAATATGCAATCTACCGAAACCTTAGAGAATACTTATATTGTGCATGATGAAGTGAATATACATAATTTAATAGAAAATATGATTAAAAAATGGAGCTATTTGTATAGCATTCATAAAATTGAATTAGTATATAATCCACAAGATAAAGAGTTGATATGGAATAGTAATGAGTTATGGATTCAAAGGCTATTTGATAATATTTTTCAAAATGTCCTTAAACATTCAAAAGCTAAAAAACTTAAAATCATTATAGATGAAGATATTGTTTATTTTAGAGATAATGGGATTGGGTTCGATATAAATAGTAAAGGAACAGGACTTGGTTTGAAAAATATTGAAGATATATCAAAGATGTTTGATATAAAATACACTTTACAATCAAATAGTGAGGGGACAATGTTTTCATTTGAAAATACTAAAGTTTAGAGAAAATTACATAAAACCAATACCTCCCAACCATACTAATAAAATGTTTTGGAGGTGAGTTTAATGGACAAAAAAGATTTTGAAAAAGTGTATAATGATTATTTACATCAAGGAGAAGAGCAAGCTCAATTTGAAGTAGACCATGAAGTCAATTCAGAAGCAGAACAAATTGTTGCCGTTCGTAAAAATGATGATGGGGATTTAATAGCGTTTAAAACAAGTAGCGGGAGAGAGTTAGATTATATGACTGCTCTTGAAGAAGCAAAATCAGGGAAGTTAGCTCATGTGGATGTATTTCATAAGTATGGCAGAGATATTATACGTAGTGAACCTGATGGAATAAAAGAAAATAACCTAGATAATTTACCTTCATTTTAAACGGGTAAGCCTTAAGAAGAGAATGTTCATTTGGATATTCTCTTCTTTTCTTTCTCTACAAATAGACGGTTTTCTACAGTGCGATCATACTTTTAAAGAGCGCTCTAAAGTTCTCTTTATCTTCTGCTGTAAATGGTTTCGGTCCTTTTGTACGCTTACCGCTTTTTCGAACCATTGCACTTAAATAACGTGTTTGTAATAGTTGGTCAATGTTTTCATTCGTATACTTGTACCCTTTATGATGAAGAACGATACAGCCTTTTGCTAAAGCAAGCGAAGCAAGACCGTAATCTTGTGTTACGATTAAATCTTCTTTTTGGGCTAACTGCATAATTCGGTAATCCGCAGCATCTGCTCCAGAATCAACATAAATTGTTTCCACGCCTTTTGGCTGCTCTGCATTAGAATAATGAGAAAAGCTTGTAACGAGGGTAACAGGAATTTCTGCCTTCGTAGCTTCAAAAATAATCACATCTTTTACAGGGCAAGCATCTGCATCAACATAGATTTTCATTGGTATCACTCCTATAACTAGGTTCGTGTTGATGATAATGGTAGATTTAGTTTTTGTCAAACGAGGGTTTTGTATCTAAAGTTACTTTTCACAAACCAAAATAGCCTCACGTAAACGAGAAACCCCTTCCTCAATTTGATCAATATCCACTTTTCCATAAGATAAACGTATATAACCATCTTTCGCGCCGAAAATACTCCCCGGCATAAAGGCTATTTCTTGTTTTAAGCTTTGCATAATGAGTTGTTTTTCGTTTATCGGTTCTTTTAATTTCCCCCATATGTATATACCACCGGTCGGATTTGAAAAAGAGATTTTATCGTGAAGTTGCTCGTTTAGAGCGCGGACGATAACGTCTCTTTTTTCTGCTAGTTGTTTTCGTAACGGTACGATATGAGACTGAAATGGTACAGTTTCAAAAAATTGTTGCATAAGCCACTGCGGGAAAATGCTCATACCTAATTCCATTTGATGTCGTGCGTCAGATAACCTTTCTACTACCGATTGTGGGGCGACAAGCCAACCGACTCGTAATCCCGGTGCAATCATTTTTGATAAAGAATGGACATAGATGACTGTTCCATTTTCATCTATTGATTTTAAAGTAGGGCAAGGTTGTTTCTTTTCTAACGTAAGTAAACTAGACGGATCATCTTCAACAATCGCAATTCGTAAGTCTGCACAAAGTGATAATAGTTTTTTTCTACGGCTTGGATGCAGCATTGTGCCCGTAGGATTTTGGAAGTTTGGATTTAAAAAGATCATTTTAATACGATGCTTCCGATATAGCTCTTGCACATCATCCGGATTAATACCGTGTTCATCAACAGGTAACGGGAAAATACGAATACCTGCTGATTGGAATAACGGTAAGGAATAACAGTGTGAAGGACTTTCAAAAGCAACAGCATCACCTGGATTTAATAAACATTGCACGATAAGGTGAAGTGCTTGCTGTGCGCCAGAAGTAATCATAATCGATTGTTCAGTCGCTTCAACTTTTAAATATTCCTTCATATATTTTACGACCGCTTGTCTTAATGGGAGATAACCTTGCGGGTGATCATAGCTTAATGAATGCGTTAACGGTTGTTCTCGTAAAATCATTTGTAGTTGATCGTGAGGATAGAGGTTACAACCGAGCTCTCCGTTTGCAAAATCTATAATATTTTCATTTTGTTGTATTTCTGCCCGAATATGGCGAAGTAACGGTAAGTTTGGTAAAAATGTACCACCTTCTACGAAATTTCTCCAGTTCGGCGTTAATGTTGGAGAAACGCCCCACATATGTGTACTTACACGTGTACCTTTACCAGTCGTACTTTCTACAATTCCCATAGCACGAAGTTCATTATAAGCAGTCGTTACTGTACTACGGTTTACATTTAACTGTGTAGCTAATTTCCGTTCGGAAGGGAGGAAGCTACCTGGAGGAAGTTCTCCATATGTAATACGTTTTTCAATAAAGTCAACAACTTGCTGATAAATGGGGATTTTACTGTCATTATCTAGTTTCCATTCCATACCAATACCTCCGCATCACTTATATAGATTAAGTATAGCAAATTGGCTGGGTAAAAAAACAGCCAATTGGACGGTGTTATATCCAGCCAATTTTACTATGCTAAATATGGAAGGGGAGATTCGGATGAAAAGATGGACAATGGAATGGCTCCTAGTATCAGTAGCATTAGTATGGGGAGCAAATTATACAATTGGAAAGTATGGCGTGGCATTTATGTCATCCATTCAATTTAATAGTTTACGATTTTTAGTAGCATCACCTGTATTATTACTTATTACTTTTATAATGGAACGCTCATTACGTATTGAAAGAAAAGATTGGCTACGATTAGTAGCAGTAGGTATCGTTGGTACGACAATGTATCAAACGATGTTTATGCTATCTGTAAAATATACTTCAGCAACGAACGCCTCATTATTAATTGCGATGTCACCTATATTTACAGGGATATTAGCGGTATTGCACAAACAAGAACGTTTTTCGATGAAAGTACAAATTGGTTCAATAGTAGCGTTTATTGGTGCAGCATTCGTTTTATTAACAGGACATACAGGAGGAGCTACTTACGAGTATGCATGGCTCGGAAATATAATTGGATTAGTAGCAGCAATTGCGTGGGGATGGTATCCAATATTAGCGCAACCTCTTATCACAAAATACTCCGCAATGAGAGTCACATCATGGTCTACTTTAATTGGAATTGTACCTCTCGTTATATACTGTTTATTCAACGTAAACACATTAACGTGGCCAGTAGATACGTCAAGCTGGGGATCACTAGCATATTCAATCATCTTTGCGACCATCTTTGGGCTAGCGATGTGGTATGTCGGCATTAGTCAAATCGGTTCAACGAAAGTAATGGTTTATATGTATCTCGTGCCATTGTTCGCAGTTATCTTTGCAGCAGTAACAATCGGAGAGCAGATCAATATGATGCAACTCGTTGGTGGACTTATCATCTTTATCGGCTTATACGTTGTAAAAAAAGGCGGAATGAAAAAGCCAGCTCTCAATTTGAAAAAAGTAAGCTAACAGTAAAAAGGATCTCTTTCATATAGAAGGAGATCCTTTTTTATTTCGTAATAAAAGTGCTTCTTCAACCGCCCATTTTTGATGATCGTGAAGTAGAAGTTCTACAGCATGTAATGGAGACATCCATCTTAGAACGTGATCCTCCTCACAGTTTTCAGTTTGTTTCTGCACCATGTTCGTAATATAAAAGAACCCATCATTTAAATAATAAGTATCTTCCTTTTCAGCATAAAAATACCGCATTGCATTACCGATATACTGATCAATTTCAATTGTCCATCCTAATTCCTCTAGTAATTCACGATGTAAGCATTCATCTTTTGTTTCGGTACCTTCCATACCGCCGCCGGGTAAAAAGTAGCGTTCTCCTTTTTGGATAATAGCAATCTTTGAAGAGGTTGAGTTAAAAATAATTGCATAACAACTAGGTCGTAATACATATTGCTCAGTAGGCTTTTTATAACCAAAAGTAAGTTTAGATATCATAAAACACGACCTTTCTCTATAAAATACATAAAAGGGATATTAAGGTAAATGTAGAGTTATATAAGTATAATCTTAATAGATTGGAGTGGTAACAACATGATAAATCGAAAATGTTCAAGATGTAAAGAAATAACCGGTACATTGCATGGTGGTAAAAAAATTAAGGAAGAATTTTTGTGTGAAGATTGTCTGCAAAAAGGAATTGAGAGTGGGGAAATCGAATTATCACAAGTAGAGCAAGAACAAACTTCGTATCTTTCTATAAAGATATTAAAAATAATGAGTGTGATTTATTTAATAGGATCTATTTTAATGGCTTTTTCTGCCGGAACTCTTATACATGACCCAGGATTTGGAGAAGTATCAATTTCAGGATCAGGTGCAGTTGGCGTAATTATTATTGGATCTATATTCCAGTCTGTCCTTGTATTTTGCGGAATATGGGTATTCATCCTATTAGTAGAAACAGTCATTAAAATTTATGAAAAAATGAAGTGAGTGAGAGGGAGAAACATATGCGAGTAAGAAACATTCAAGGGGAAGATTATGTAAAGATTCATTCTGTTTTAAATGATTGGTGGGGCGGGAGAGATATGGCAGCTATGTTGCCAAAACTGTTCTTCGTTCACTTTCAAGAAACGAGTTTTATCATTGAAGAAGAAGGCGAAACGTTAGGTTTCTTATGCGGATTCTTTTCGCAAACGCATAAAGAGGAAGCGTACGTTCATTTTATCGGAGTAAATCCGAAGTATAGAAGAAGGGGAATCGCATCGACATTGTATTCTTACTTCTTTGATGTTGCGCGTGCAAACAATCGTAAAGTTATAAAAGCAATCACATCACCGGTTAATAAAAAATCGATACAGTTTCATAGGGAGATTGGCTTTCAAATTGAGGCTGGGGATGATGAGATAGAGGGTGTATCGGTACATACAAATTATGATGGGAACGGTGGTAGTAGAGTTTTATTTTTGAAAAATGTGTAAAAGTAGGCTAGCACAAAGTTAGCCTTTTTGTTGTGAGGAGCTAGAAGTATGGAGAATAAACAAAGTAGAAATGAGTATTTACAGCGCATATACAAAGTACAAAATTATATAGAATCACACATAAATGATTCACTTTCAATTGAAGAGCTGGCCGATGTAGCAGGATTTTCAAAGTTTCATTTTCATCGGATTTTTAAAGGAATAGTAGACGAGCCGTTATCTCGGTATGTGAATCGCTTGAAGTTAGAAAGGGCAACAAATCTACTTACATATCGCCCGGATATGACGATTACAGATATCGCTTACCATTTTGGTTTCACAGATTCAGCAGTTTTCTCCCGTACATTTAAAAATTATTACGGAGTAAGTCCGTCTCAATATCGAAACGACAATAGCAAGAATTGCAAAGACGTAAGAAGAACTTCTCAATACAATGAATGTAAGAAGGTTCGAGGGAATGTTGAAATTGTAACAGCGGACGATATAAACGTCTCATACATAAGACATATCGGTACATATGAAGAGTTAACTATAGCTTTTCCGAAAATGATAGAGAAACTATTTCATTACGCAGCCAAGCAAAACTATCATGTATTTGAGGATACGAAAGTATTAACCATTTACCACGATCATCATGAATTTACGGAGGACAATCATTTAAGAACAAGTTTATGTATAACAATTCCGGGTGAATCTGCAATAGAAACGAATGACATTGGAATAATGGTAATACCTTCAGGCAAGTATGTAGTAGGACATTTTGAAATATTTCAAGATGAATATAAAAGAGCATGGGACTTTATATATGGTGAGTTGCTCCCAAATAGCGGATATAAACCGAGAGATTCGTATCCTTTTGAAGTATATAGAAATGATCCAAAGCAGCACCCGGAAAATAAACATACAGTTGATATATATGTACCTATCGAACCTTTTTAATGATAGGTTAAAGGGGAAGGAATAATGAAAACTGCTGAAAAGTTAGATCAGATTATACAAGAAGAATATGGAAATGTGAATGGTATGTTAGTAGTGCAGAAAGGTAATGTTATTTTTGAAAAATATTATAACGGTTACGGTCCAAATGATGCATTTCATGTAGCGTCTGTCACAAAAACGATAATCTCTGCGCTAATTGGGATATGTATAGATAAGGGCTATATAAAAAGCGTTGATCAAAGAGTAATAGAGTTTTTCCCGGAATATAACGTTTATTCATCTGAAGTAACAGTACGCCATCTTCTAACGATGACAGCTCCACATCCTTTCGTAGACTGGCAGGAACAGTTAGAAGAACTATGTACGCAACAAGATTGGATACAGTATACGTTAAATAGGATAGGAAAAGGCGGAGAAATTGGGGCTTTTAAATATTCATCTGCAGGAGCTCATTTATTATCAGCAATTATTACAAGCGTAACAGGAAAAAGTGCGCGTGAATTTGCGAATGAATACTTATTTCAGCCACTCGGCACGAGAGAAATTCCAAACTATAATATGAAAGCATTTGGATTTGATGACTTATTCGGAAAAGATGTAAAAGGATGGGTTCATGATCCAAACGGAATTTCGACAGGCGGCTGGGGACTAACGTTAACGGTTAAAGATATGGCTAAGTTTGGACAGCTGTATTTGAATGAAGGTATTCATAATGGAAAACAAATACTATCAAAATCATGGATAAAAGAATCGACAGAAATGAACCAAAATCAATATGGTTATTTATGGTGGTTACGAGAAGAGGATGGAATCTTTTCATACTGTGCAATGGGCGATGGTGGGAATGTGATTTGCTGCGTACCAGGGAAGGAACTGGTGGTGGCGATTGCTTCTGAAGTCATACCGAATACAGGGGATAGATGGAAGTTAATTAAAGAGTGCATATTTCCTTATTTAAAAGATTAATATGGCTATTTTTATAAAAATAAGAATGAAAGGTTTAGTTAAACTTGTTTTGTTCTTCAGGATAGAAAAAAGTATTGTATTAACCAAGTTGTTCAACTAAGATTAGAAAACTTCAACACCTATACGATTATTGAATAATTGCAAGGTGTTGAAGTACTTTATAATTTGTTTAGGTACTCTTAACTATTTTTTAACTTTTTGATGTATTAGATACATCATGCCAAACACAATTACCAGCAAGATAAATTTAATTAATTCCATTAGGCTAATATCCCATTTTGTTTCTACTCCATCTGTTAAATAAAATACATTGAACATGCCATGTAAAATTGCAGGTGTTATCACAGAATGGCTATACTCTCTCGTATACGTCAAAATTATAGATAAAATAAATAATAACGAGAGATAGCTTAATATTCCTACAAACCATAATTCATAGTTTTTATAAAAGATTGATACTGGTAAATGCCATAAAGACCAAAGCGATGCAGTAATGATTGCTGTTTGTTTTAATGAATATTTTTTTCGTAAATGGTAATGGAAATTTCCACGCCATATGATTTCTTCTAAAAATGCAGATAAAGCAGCAATTGTAAGGCCAATGAGTAGGAGAAGTCCCAATTCATTATAATGATTAAATAAGAATTTTATATTATAAATATAAAAATAGAAATGTAGACATAGCCCTAGAATTATTGGGAATAAAATGGAGAAAATCAAAGTTCTTATTTTTGGACGTGAAATTCCAAATGTATGAACTATTTTTTGTTTCTTATATAATTTCTGATATAAAATAGCAGCTAAAAGCGGAATGATCATCGTAAACCCTAAATAATTACGACCATTTTCTATGTTCAGTAAGCTAATATATACAAGAGATGTGAGGCAATACATACATAATGTTGAATGGTAAACTATGTTTCTATTAATATTGTTCACCTACTTACATGTATAAGTGATTAATCAAATATCCGATATTTTAATTATATATGAAATGGAAATTACATATGTTGAATTTGTAGAAAAATTTAAACGCTCCCCGTAACTTTCCTCAATAAAAAATCGTTAAACATTAGGAAGGGTTATTAATCGCGAATGGGGGAGCACCATGAAAATTTTAATACTAGGTGGTACACGATTTTTAGGAAGAGTTGTTGTAGAAGAGGCTTTACAGAGAGGGCATGAAGTAACATTATTTAACCGCGGAACAAACAAAGAAATCTTTCCTGAAGTGGAGCAGCTTATCGGTGACAGAAATGGTGATGTATCAAGTTTAGAAAATCGAAAATGGGATGTTGTCGTAGATACATGTGGGTTTTCTCCACATCACATTAGAAATGTTGGAGAAGTGCTTAAAGATAATATTGAACACTATATATTCATCTCAAGCCTTTCCGTATATAAAGATTGGATTCCACATCATATAAAAGAAGACTATATATTACAACCTGAACCGACGGCTGAGCAAATAAAGGCTGTAGAAAATGGTGAAATATCTCCTTATGAGCATTATGGTGCGCTGAAAGTATTATGCGAAAAAGAAGCAGAGAAGTATTGGCCGGGGCGTGTTTTACACGTAAGAGCAGGACTTCTTTCAGGGATGTTTGATTATACAGATCGGCTTCCATACTGGATTGGGCGTGTAGCAAAGGAAGGAAAAGTGTTAGTTCCAGGAAGAAAAGACCGTCTAGTGCAGATAGTTGATATAAAAGACGTCGCAAACTGGGGACTAAACATGGCAGAAAATAATAAAGTAGGTACATTCAATGTTACAGGTCCGAATTATGAATTGACGATGGAAGAGCTATTGAATACGTGTAAAAAGGTTACGAATAGTGATGCTGCATTCGTTTGGGTAGATGAATCATTTATGAATGAACATAAAGTACAGCCTTGGACAGAGATGCCACTATGGCTTCCTGAAACTTTTTCATTAGAAGGTGAGCCAAAGCCGTGGAAAGGTGGTTTTTCTATTAATATTGAAAGTGCTGTTAAAGAAGGACTTACTTTTAGAAGGTTAGAAGATACAATTGCAGATGTGTATGTGTGGATGAAGGGTATGGACGAATGGGAATTAAAAGCAGGTATTTCAGGCAAGAGGGAGAAGTGTTTGTTAGAAAAGTGGTATCAATAAATTCAGAGTAGCCTTATATATAATTGATTGAATATTAGGAGGAGAAAAGGTGATGTGGAAAGACACCATTCATAGTATCTCATCAAACTTAAATTTGAAAAATCCAGCTACGAATGATGAACTTACTGATATACAAAGATGTTTACATGTGGAGTTACCGAATGATCTATATCAATTATTACAGGAAACAAACGGTATAGAAGGTGAGTACGGGGACTTTATATGGCCTGCTTCAAAAATTAAAACTGAAAATATGAATATGAGAAATATAGTTGATTTTAAAGATTTATACATGCCTTTGGATTGTTTATTATTTTTTGCTGATGGCGGAAATGGTGATTTGTTTGGTTATTCTGTTTTGAATGGAATGGTACAAAGAGATGATATATATGTATGGAATCATGAAAATGATAGTAGAACGTGGGTTGCGCCTTCTTTAAAAACTTTCATGGAGTGGTGGGAGAGTGGGAAGATAACAATTTAAATATAGTATCAAGAAAAAGCGCCTTGTTATTAAAGAAACAAGGCGCTTTTTCTTGTGTACTGTTATTGTAATAGATGCATATGTATAATTGATGGAAAAAGATTCGGAAGATTAAAAAACTATTGAATGGACTAGAAAAATTTAGTAATCTTATTTGTACGATACATACATAATAGTTTTATAGCGGTTTTTAAATGAAGTATAGGAGGCAATCGTTGTGGATCTTACGTTCAAAGTTGAGGAAACATGTTTTAATTACCGAGTCGGAGCCATTTGTAAACAAGGTAATAAAATCCTTATATTGCAAGGTAATGGTGAAGATTTTTGGTACGTACCAGGCGGTAGAGTGAAAATGCTAGAAAATAGTGAAGACGCGTTAAAACGAGAACTTGCGGAAGAATTAGCTGTTCCTATTAAAGTAAAGAGATTACTATGGTCAGTAGAAAATTTCTTCACACTTTCTGAGCGAAAGTTTCATGAGATTAGTTTTTATTATGAAGTAGAGCTACATGAATTACCTGCAAATGGAGCAGATCAATATATTTTGGAAGAAGAGGATAGAACATATTTGTTTAAGTGGGTGCCAGTAGAAGAGTTACATGCATATAATTTACAGCCCGCATTTATAAAAGAGAAAGTAAAAGATATAGCAGTTCATACAGAACATATCGTTTTACAAGATTAAATGTATTCGGAGGGGAAAACGGTGAAGAGGACTAAAAAAAAGATACATATAAATGACAAAGTAATTTATTACACACATATCGAAAAAGGTTCTAGTACGGTTTGCTTTATGTTCTCAGGTTCAGGATATAATTATGATAAGCCGTTATTTTATTATGCAACGATGTTAATGCTAGAAAAGAAAATAGATGTTGTACATATTCATTATTCTTACGACGAACAAGCAATGAATAAACCAATAGAAGAAGTAACGAAAGTAATGATGGATGATATTAATCCCGTAATAAATGAAGTGTTGAAAAATGAACAATACAGCAAATCGATGTTTTTAGGGAAATCACTCGGAACAATTCCAATTGCGAATGATTTAATGAAGAGAGAAGAGTTTTTACAGTCGAAAATGATAGTACTTACACCTTTACTAAATTTTGAATCTATTTTCGAATCTATTTTACATAGTAATCACGAAGGACTTTTAGTTATTGGGGATAAAGATCATCATTATAATGCAAATAAAATTGATCAGTTATATAAAACGAATTTAACGATCAACGTTGTCAAAAATGCAAATCATTCTGTGAATGTTGGAGAATTTGAAACAGAGAATTCAATTGAAGCAATAGCGAAAATAATAGAAAAGCTTAAAGAAATTGTTAGGGAAAACTAACTTATCAATACATGCAAAAAGAGGTGCGAACTGCACCTCTTTTACTTTAATAAGCCCTCAACACATGAAGCAAATAATCTTTCCGATTCAGCGGATTATAATCAACACGTTTTCGAGTAGGGAAGGGAGGTCTCAGCTTTGTGAAACCAGCTGGCTTCGTTGAAAATATGCCTTCTCCTTCTGTAAAGGAATGGAGCATGCGTTTAAAATTCTCTGTTTTTGCAACAGGTAATGATCCTGTTAACTGATAAGAATCATTATTGAATATAGGCTCTGCAAAAGTTGCTGAAATAGCAGCGAGCTTATACATTGCAGTACTAATTGCATGTTCTGGTACAGTTAATTCAAACTTATTTACTGGTTCATATACATATGTTTCAGCTTGCTTTAAAGCATCCATTAAAACGAGCGGCGTTAAGTTTCTAAAGTCACTCGCTGTTGTAACAGGACTAGCATAACCTGTATGAGTTAACGTAACGATAATATCCGTAACTTCCCATCCGTATAAACCTTGTTTTAACGTTTGAAATACAGTATCTTCAATCGCTTTATGAAAGGCTAAAGGTAGTGAGCCAAGTTCAACGCCTAATGTATATGTTATGCCAGAATTAAGTTCACCACGTTCAACTTTGAATCCAACTGTTGCGTAAAATGGATTCGTTTTTTCACCCATTATTTCAACGGAAATCCCAATGCCAATTGGCTTCTCAATACATACAACTCGCGTATTTGAAAAAGTAACCTGCAAATTATATTTCTCAAAAAGAGTTGTTTCAATTACTTCTTTTTGTACTTCACCGAACAGGCGAATATATAGTTCGTTATGAGCATCGTCTTTCCACACTTTAATGAGTGGATCTTCTTCACATAGTTCCATAAGTGCAGCGTATAAATCATGAATTCGTTCTTTAGGTACTGCATCGATGGCAGCTTCCATTTGTGGTTCGGCAAAGTGAATGTCTTTTATATAATCAGTTCGTTCACCGATAATATCACCAATTTTAATATCACTTAGTCCCCACACTTTGCAAAATTCTCCGCTAGGAACGGTAGAAGTTTGAACGGTATCTCCATTATGAAACATGCACATTTTTTTAATCTTTTCCTTATGTGGTAGAGACTGAACGCGCTGTATATCAACATGTTTTCTAACGTGTAAGTTACCAGAAAAAACTCTTACATATGCAATCTTTTCTCCAGAAGGTTCACGTTCAATTTTAAAAACAATACCGGACAATTCTTCATCTTGAGACAGATTATTAGCTGGAAGTAAGGCTGAAATATTTTCAAGTAGTTCAGATACTCCTATACCCGTCATTGCGGAACCGAAGAAAATCGGATACACATTTGCTTGCGCTATTTGTTTAATGAGTTCTTTTCTTAACATTGTGTCCGTTACGATTTCGTTATTTACATATGACTCAAGTAACGATTCATTATATGGTGCTAATCGTTCTATACAATCATCATATGATTTATATTCAATAATACGAGCTTCCTTTGTTCCTTCGTTTAGGACAGAGTAAAAGGGGAATGCTTCATTTGAAAGAATCGTTTTTATTTGCTTTACAACTTTTTCACTATTTGCACCACGACGATCAATTTTATTTACAAATAAAATAGTCGGTATGTTTAGTTTCTGTAACGTTCGCATTAAAATCTTCGTTTGTGCTTGCACACCTTCAACGGCAGAAATAACTAAAATCGCACCGTCTAAAACGCGGAATGATCGCTCCACTTCAGCGATAAAATCAGCGTGTCCCGGTGTATCGATGACATTTACTTTTAAGTCATCAATAAAGAAAGAAACGACGGATGCTTTAATCGTAATTCCGCGCTGCCTTTCTAATTCCATTGAGTCTGTTTGCGTACTTCCGCCATCAACTCGGCCAATTTCTTTAATCACATTCGTTTCATAAAGAATACGTTCAGTCAAACTCGTCTTGCCAGCGTCTACGTGCGCGACAATCCCTATATTTATTGTTGTCATATATCAATATCCTCATTTCATTTTCCATTTTCATTTCCTCATTTCTATTTGTGTATTGCCGCATTACAATCACTCTCCAGTCATTTAAATTATTACTATTATAATGTAATTTACATTTTTTGTAACGCTACAAAGCGCCTTAATTTGGAAAAAATACAATGAAAACAAAATGCTTGCATTCTTAATCGATATAGATTATATTAATTGACGTATCAACTATTGATGCATCAAATATTTTTATTTTGTATGTAAAGGAGGGGTAATTTGACAAGTTCATGCTCAAAAGAAGCGATTATTTTATATAAATTACACTTTCTAAATAAAGAAGTAAGTTCGAAATTTGAAGGGTGTACGGGTATGAGCCAGTCTCGATTAGAGCTTATACTTCAGTTATTTGAAGTAGGTGAAATTAGTCAAAAAGCACTTCAGCAAGAAGTGAATATTGATAATGCAGCGATAACGAGGCATTTAAAGCAGCTTGAGGCTAATGAAATGATTGTAAGACGTAAAAATCCAGATGATAACAGAATTACGTTAGTTTCTCTAACTGAAGAGGGACGAAATAAAATTCAGGCGTTTCAAGAGGAAAAAGAACGTTTTGCAGCATCTGCATTTAAAGGATTAAGTGAGGAAGAACGCGATAATCTTTTAACTATGTTAAATCACATTCAAGAAAATATAAAAGAATTATAAAAAAGGGAGAAAACAACTATGACTAACTCAGTAAAAACAAATGATTTTAACGAAATTTTAACAGGACGTCGTTCCATTCGTAAATACGACTCATCAGTGAAAATTAGCAAAGAAGAAATGACAGAAATTCTTACAGAAGCAACACTTGCACCATCATCAGTAAACATGCAACCATGGAGATTCCTTGTGATTGAAAGTGACGAAGCGAAAGCAACACTTGCACCGCTTGCGAAATTCAATCAATCACAAGTAGAAACATCTTCAGCAATGATCGCTGTATTCGGTGACTTAAACAACTTTGATAACGCAGAAGAAATTTACGGTACAGCAGTAGAGCGCGGACTTATGCCAGCTGAAGTAAAAGAAGATCAAATGAAAAAACTTTCAGCTTACTTCTCAATGGTTACACCAGAAATAATGAAAGACACAGTACTAATTGACGGTGGTCTTGTAGCAATGCAATTTATGCTAGCAGCTCGTGCTCACGGTTATGATACTTGCCCAATTGGTGGATTTGAAAAAGACCAAATCGCAGAAGCATTTGGACTAGATAAAGAACGCTACGTACCAGTTATGTTAATTTCAATCGGAAAAGCTGCTGATAGTGGTTACCAATCAGTACGTCTTCCAGTTGAAAAAGTTGCTGAGTGGAAGTAATTTCAAAAGAAATAAGTGAAATATGAGAGGAGAAACACCATGATTATTATTCACGCAACATTTCAAGTAGATCCAGCGAAACAACAAACATTTTTAGAAGAAGTTCAACCATTACTTCATGGTTCAAGAGAAGAAAGTGGAAATGTATCTTATGATCTTTATAAAGATGTAGAAAAAGAAAATGTGTATACGATGGTAGAAGTATGGAAAGATGAAGTAGCAGTTGCGAGTCATAATACGAGTGAACACTTCACATCTTTCGTTAGCAAAGTAAAACAGTTTTTAACTGCTCCTCTTGATATAAAAGCTTATAATGGAGAGTTAGTAAAATAATGAGAAAGATGACTTTAGCTTATAGTGCTAAGGTCATCTTTTTTATTTTGACAGGAATATATTTACTTTTATCGTAATGTGTTATAATTTGGAAAATAATAATTCTTAATTTTCAGAACAAAAGAAAGTGGGGGGATAAATAGATGAACACATTAAAGAAAATCACTAATAATATTTCGAAAGTTATTATAGGAAAAGATGAATCCATAGAACTTGCAGCCATTGCTCTAATAGCAAAAGGACATATTTTATTAGAAGATGTACCGGGGACAGGAAAAACAACACTAGCGAAAAGTTTGGCTAAAAGCGTGGACGCAAAATTTCAAAGAATACAATTTACAGCGGATACTTTGCCCGGAGATGTTATTGGTCTCGAATATTTTGATGTGAAGGATTCGGAATTTAAAACGAGGTTAGGTCCTATTTTTGCAAATATAGTAGTAGTGGATGAAATTAATCGTGCTGTACCGAGAACACAATCTTCGTTATTAGAAGTGATGGAAGAACGTACTGTTACAATTGCGAAACAGACACATTCCTTACCAGAACCTTTTTTAGTAATTGCAACGCAAAATCCTCTTGAATCGGCCGGTACATTTCCTTTACCTGATGCTCAGTTAGACCGGTTTTTACTCACAATACGCCAAGGTTATCCTACGAGAGAAGCTGAAAAGGAAATGATGAATCGGTTTCAAATGAATGATCCGTTAGAAACGTTACATTCTATTATTTCAAGTGAAGAAATTATTACGATGCAAAAGCGTGCAAGAGAAGTGTTAGTAGGGAATGATGTACAAGATTATCTTCTTGAAATTATTGAGGCAACGCGTAAGCATGAGCTAATTGAAATTGGTGTAAGTCCGCGCGGCACATTGGCATTTATGAGAGCGATTCAAGCACGGGCAATATTAAATGAAAGAGATTACTGTACGCCAGATGATATAAAACAACTTGCTGCATCCGTATGCGCTCATCGTTTAACGTTAACGATTGAGGGGGAGATGAAAACGACGAAAGAACAAATCATGAAAGAAATTCTTCATACGATTGATGTGCCAGTGGAGAATGTACGATGAATCAACAGCTTGTGTATACACCTTTAGCGGAGCCTTTCGTAATGGGAGTTATGTCAGTTGTAGCCGTTATTTTATGTATATTTTCAAGTAATCTACTGTTTTTATCTCTCGTATTTTTGTATGTAATTTTAATAGGTGCTATGCATGTTTATATACGTAAAGTATCTCGTGTTGAATGGGAATACAGTCAAGGAAATTCGAATGTTTTTATAGGTGAAACGAACAGATGCAAAATAAAAATTTCAAACAAATCAATTTTTCCTATTTTTAATGTTGTATTTCGATTTAAGTGTGAAAATAAGCTAACTTGGAATCATGATGAAATAAACAAAAATCATAGTACAGGTTCAAATTATTATATGAATTTTAATTTAAAAGGAAGAGAGTCAGTTTTATTTGATTTACAAGCTGTAGCTGTAAAAAGGGGAATTGCGAGATGGGAAGAAGTTGAAATTGTCATTACAGATCCCTTTGGATTTATGACGAACCATATAACATATAAACAAGTTGAAACACCGACCTATTTAGTTTTACCAGCTGTTCCGAAAATGCAAGTTCCTGAATTACAAGAATGGTCACGAGGATTTCGAAAAGCGATGTCATCACCCTTATATGATGAAACGAAGGTAATGGGAGTGAAGTCGTATGAAAATGAAGATTTTCGTTCTATCCACTGGAGTGCGACAGCGAAAACAGGGGCGATAACTGCAAAAAAATACGAGCGAACACAATCAGATAAATATGCGATTTATCTAAACTTGCAAAACAAAAGTGGTATTTCTTTGAGAAATGATACAGAGGAACTCATTGAATTAACGGCAGGCGTATGTAAACAACTGCTTATGCAAAACTGTTCATTTGAAGTATGGATCAATAGCGTAAAAGATAATGGATTACTACATATAAAAAACGGGGATAATCGGAAACACTTGCAAAATGTATTAAAGGTGCTTGCCTCCATATCAGATCAGGATACACCTGTATCTTCTTCTTATTTTTACACAGCTGGATTCCGGCGAAAGGAACTGGATGCGGTTCCTTTAATTCTTGGTACTTCACCAAAGAAATACAGTAGAACGAATAAATGGATTGTAATGAAAGAATAAGAAGGGGCTTATGTCATGGTTAATAAAGCGCGGCATATGAAAGTGGAGTTGTGGAGTGTAAGAGCTTTAATCATACTTTTCTTTGCGATTAGTGCAATAACGTTATCACAAGGTGTTGTGTATGTGCAAGACATAGTAAAAGAACGTTTTTTTAATAAGACGGAGACAATGTTGGAAAGAAATTATGATTTTACTAGTATAAACGAACAGTTTGATGAGCCTGAAAGAATTATAGATGAAGAAACAGGAGTTGTAGATACAAGAACGAAAATAAATAGGAAAATCCCGCTTTTCAAACGGGAGAATTCATGGAGTGATGTGCTTTCAAATTCATGGATTAGTATAGTTTTTTATGTAATGATTGCAGGGATAATTATATATTTTCTTTATAAATCCGTTAGGAAAAAGGTAACAAAACCAGAAATAGAACAGGAGAAAAAATCGGTAACAAAAGAAAATATGGTAAAAACCGAAAATAACAAGAAAGTCATTCATCAGTTAGAACAGCCGTTACCGCCAGATACGATAAGGAAAACGTTAGTTGAATGGGAAAGAACATTACCATTTCATGAACAGAGAAGGTCCTATGAAACGATGCAACAATGGTTAAAAAGAATTTGTAGAACAAGGGATATTATCCCGTTATATGAGTCTGTTCGTTATGGGGAAAAGACGTATACGGATTTAGATGTGGAAGAAATAATGAAGTGGGTAGAGGGAGATGGGAAAGGGGATACATAAATATCTACCTTTTCTTTTTTTATACGAAAATTTGATTAACATGAATTATTTTCTTATATGAAACCGTATTTAAATAGGTAAACAAAATTAACATTATTTACTTATACTTCATTACATGTTAACCTATACTTAATTTTTATAAATTATAATTAATTTTTAAGTTTTTTAAGGGTGTGAACATGTAATGAAATCGGTATTAAAAAGCATACTTATTTCCTTTGTTTTTTCTGCAGTAAGTATGTGTTGGTTGCTGTTCTTATTATTCAAAGGGGACGGAGACTGGTTATTGTCTTGGATAGGCGTATTAATGGCATATTTATCTTTATTCATTTTAATAGATTTATATTGTAAAACTACATACGACAAAAAAATAAATAAATGGCTTATAAAAACATCGGTGACTAGCTTTAGTTTTGCTGTGTTAGGAATTTCATTTTGCATCATACACGAGCTATTAACACCATGGAGTCTCAGTTTAATGGTGTGGTATTGGTTGGTAATGTTAGTGTTATTTTTAACGACTATACTATCATTAGTCAGTCTCGTATTTGTTAATCGTAAAAATCATAATTTCACCGGTGGATATAGAATACTTATACTTCTAAATGTACTGCTTACGTTAGGACCAGTATTATGGCCACTATTACTTTCTATTATCGGAAATGGCATGAACGCTAGTGCAGGATGGTAAAAGTGAATAAACTAAAAAAATGGTATAGAGTTTTAAATATGTAAGAGAACGTGTTTTCATAAATTGAAAACACGTTCTCTTTTATTTTCATACATTACTTTTTTCTTGTTGTTAAATTTTAAGAGTAAGTATTTCGTAAGGAATGGATAAGAAAAAAGAGAGTTTTATCATATAGGATAAAAGTATAGCTTGAATCAATACGATATGAATAGGGGAGAGAGAATCTTATGAAAAAACGTAATTCAATGAAGTTAGCGAGTTTGACAGTTTTATTAGTGGGTACCACTCTATTCACACCAGGTTTTACTGTAAATGCAGAGTCTACTCAAAATATTTCTAATTCTTCACAAGAACCTAATCAAAAGAATCGGAATGGTTGGAAACAAGTAATGCAGGAAACTATACAAATTGGGGCGCCAGGGGTATTAGCTAAGACGTCTAATAAAGGGAAAATTAATAGTTATACTGCTGGTGTGGCGGATTTAAGTACAAAGAAACCGGTGAAATCGGATTATCGCTTTCGGATTGGTAGTGTGACGAAAACTTTTACCGCCACGACTGTCCTTCAATTAGTAGGAGAAAATCGCGTACAACTTGACGATCCAATTGAAAAGTGGCTGCCGGGTCTCGTACAAGGAAATGGGTATGATGGAAATGAAATTACGATACGACAACTTTTGAATCATACGAGTGGCATCGCTGAATATTTAAAATCAAAAGACGCTGACGTAATGAATTCGAAAAAAACGTATACAGCAGAAGAAATAGTGAAAATAGGCCTTTCTCTGCCTCCAGATTTCTCGCCGGGCAAAGACTGGTTGTATTCAAACACAGGATATGTAATATTGGGAATGCTAATTGAAAAAATAACTGGTAATAGTTATGCGGAAGAAATTGAAAATCGAATTATTGAACCTTTGGATTTGTCAAATACGTTTTTACCAGGAAATTCACCCGTCATCCCAGGAAAGAATCATGCTCGTGGATATGTGAAAATGGAAGAAACAGGCGAGTTGAAAGACATTACGTATTATAATCCGAGTTTAGCTAATGCAGCTGGAGATATGATTTCTAATGCTGATGATTTAAACAAGTTCTTTTCATCTTTACTCGGTGGTAAGTTACTGAAGGAACGCGAGCTAAAAGAAATGCTTACTACAGTTCCTGTAGAAGGAAAAGGGGTTGGTGATGGATATGGTCTTGGAATCTATGAGACTAAACTTCCAAATGGTGTCTCAGTATGGGGGCACGGAGGATCAATTCCTGGATTTATGACTTTTGCTGGTGGAGTAATTGGAGGCAAGCATACATTTGCTGTCAATGTTAACTCTTTAGGTCCGGTTGATATTCTTACACAGTTTAATAAAATGATGCAAGTTGAATTTAATAAATAATAGATGAAAAGAGTTCTACTATAGAGGTATATAAGGATTTGTATGTGATTTAATTGTTATTAAAATATACTCTTAAAAAATCCCGAATCATGAGCAATTTACTTCCCATGATTCGGGATTTTTATGTGCTGTTACAAGAAAAGTAATGATGTATTTGAATTTCTTCATTTTACTATAAATCTATTATATTTATTTGATATTTCTTATTTATAGTGACTTTTACATTTTTAAAATATTGAAACATACAAAGGTAAGTAGTTCTAGATTTCGGAGTTAATAATAAGTAAATTCTGATTTTTGTTGAAAAATATTTAAATGCATTTCCGTAATTTACATAATAAGGTACTTTTATCGTATGAATTAATAACAAATAGAATTAAGTATACAAACATAGATAATTATGATTTGCATAAAAATGATTGACTATTATGGAAATAATGATTAATATAGGTTTTATATTTTAATTCCATTTATGTTACAAATATGTATTTTATTTCAAATTTAATTGTGTCGTAAACTATAATTGAATATATTGTGAAAAAGAATAGGGAGCGGGAACAGCAATAGAAAAGGCTATCTTTTCAAATTGTGTAATGAAATCAAAGGGGAGGATAAATATGTATAAACAAGTAGTAGAACTGTTAGAAGAAGCAGCTATATCGTATAAACAATATACATATGAGCCAATATTAGATTATGAAACAGATAGAAAAATTAGAGAAAGGTTTAAATTAGAAGGTGTACCCAGTAAAAGTTTATTTTTAAAAGATAAATCAAATAACTATTACATATTTGTAACTGTTGAAGGAGAAAAATTAGATTCAAAACTTATGAAAAATTTGGTTAGAAAAAGGATTTCTATTTGTTCAGCCGAGGAGTTAATAGAAAAAACTTCTTGTGTTCCAGGGTGTGTATCTCCATTTGGCTATTCAGATGAAATCACACTTATTATAGATCGAAAAATTTATAACTATAATAAATTTTTGTTATCTCCCGGTATACCTGAGATAACAATTGAAATACCTATAAAAAGTATAAATAAAATCTTAAATATTGTTGAGAATAATATTTTAATATATGAGAAAAAATCATAAATATATTAGGGGGGATTTTAGTAATGCCAACTACAAAAATGTATTTATATGATCAAAAGAGAATAATTGAAGAACAAAATAAAGGGATTTTAGATGAGTGGAAAACTATATCTTTCAATAATTTTCACGATAGCATTTTAGATCACTCTAAACCATTTCCGTGTTATTTTGCAGTAGATTCTGAGAAACATGGTTGGTCTAGATATATATTTTCTGAATCGGCTTATGATGAAAATGAATTGTTCAAACTAAGAGATGGGATTTATGAATATATTAAAACATATCAACAAATTGCAAAGAGAACTACTTTAGTAATATTTTTTAAACCATCTAATAAACAATTACTGGCTGAAGAATACAAAAAACAATTTTGGAATGTATTACAATTTTTAATGAAAAATGATCCGGAGCCATGGAATGCAGAAATACCAATAGATCCTTATAACGCTAAATGGGAATTTTGTTTTGGTGGTGAACCTATATTTGTCGTTTGTAGGGCTCCAATATATTCTGAGAGAAAAAGTAGATATACAGGAACCGGCCTTGAAATTACGTTACAACCTCGAGGTACTCTAGATGATATTACAGGTGATACAAAACAAGGGAAACAAGTAAGGAAAGTGATTAGAAAACGTTTGTTAGCATATGATGATATTCCAATGCATCCAGATATAGGGGATTACGGAATAAAAGAAACCTTTGAATGGAAACAATATATGCTACCAGAAACAAATGAAGAAAGTGTAATGAGATGTCCTATTACGGGGTTGAAGAAAAATGATTAGCATGATATTTAGTTATATATTATTAGGGATTTCATTGTCTGCACCAGTCGGTCCGATTAATGTTGCTCAAATAAATAAAGGAATAAAAAATGGTTTTTTGAGTGCATGGTTAGTAGGAGTTGGAGCAATGTCAGCAGATGTTGTAATGATGTTTTTAATTTACTTTGGTATTTCGACTTATTTAACAACTCCAGTTGCTCAACTTTGTATTTGGATTTTTGGTTTTGTAACGATGATTTATTTAGGCTATGAAAGTATGAAGGAAGCTACTAAACAAGTTCAATATATTTCATCAGGTGAAAAAGAACATCCTTTAAAATCTTTTCTATCGGGGTTTGCTATCGCAATTTCTAATCCATTAAATATTATTTTTTGGATAGGGATATATGGATCAGTTCTAACTAGTGCTATGAATACTATTGGAAAAGAACAAGCTTTATGGTATAGTGCAGCCATTTTTGCTGGGATTATGCTTTGGGATATATTTATGGCTACATCTATTCATTTTGGTAGAAGATTTATTAATCATACAGTAATGAAATGGATTTCTATAGTAGCAGGCATTGTTTTAATTCTGTTTGGAATATATTTTGGCTACGAGGTAGTAAGAGGAACTGCTCAACTGTTGTGAACTTTTTGATGATTAGAGAGAATAGTGATTTATTAGAAATTTATTCATCGCGAATCTTTTGGTTTTTGGATTTGTTAATCGATGGGTATAGGTTAATTCCTTATAGTAAAAGACTTATAGAATCATTCTATAAGTCTTTTTATTGCTGTATAGAAAAATATATAGGCACATTCTCTTCTCACAAGGAGAAATAAAATTTTTAACAAGAGTGATAAAATAAATATACAAGCAGTAAACTTTGTTTTAAACCATTACAACCTAAATTAGAAGCAAACTTAAATATTATATGGAAAAAGAATCAAGTGTTTTCAAATGCAGCCTATGCCTTTATCAATCAGCTCCGAAATAGTATAAACTAATCATAATGTAAAATGCAAAGCGTGCCATCGTATTAAGGTGACACGTTTTTGCTCTTACGTAATATTCATTATTCTTTCAAATCCAGTAAAACAACTTCACAGAAATGTTCATGTTCAAATGAGGAAGAAGTGAACAATAAAACGAATGTTATTCTGAAAATTGTTATTTTTGTAATTGTTAAATATAATAGGGATACGTATTGAGTGGGCTTGAATGAAAAATGATTTATTTGATTAATTATTTCTTGACTTAACTAATATAGCATTGGAGTGAAATACATTGGGACAAAATCAGTTTAGATGGAGTAACAAGCAATTGCGAGAACATGTTGAAATAATAGACGGTACAAGAAGTCCACACAAATTATTAAAGAATGCAACATACTTAAATTCCTATATACGTGAATGGATGCAAGCGAATATTTGGATCTATGATGACCGTATTATATATGTAGGTGAAAAACTACCAGAGCAACTACATGAATGTGAAGTTACTGATTGTGATGGAAAGTATGTAGTTCCTAGTTACATAGAACCGCATGCACATCCATATCAATTATATAACCCAGAGACGTTAGCGAATCATGCGATGCAATCCGGGACAACAACTTTTATTAATGATAATTTAACTCTATTTTTCACATTAAAGCGTGAAGAATCATTTCATTTATTAGATGAATTTGAAAAGCTTCCAGCTAGTATGTATTGGTGGTGCCGTTTTGATGGACAAACTGAATTGCAAAATGGGGAATCTTTATTTAATAGTGAAGAAATAATAGAATGGCTACAGCATGAAGCAGTTCTTCAAGGAGGAGAGCTAACAGCGTGGCCAAAACTATTACATGGCGATGATGAAATGTTAAATTGGGTGCAGGAAACGAAGCGATTGCAGAAAAAAGTAGAAGGGCATTTTCCAGGAGCATCAGAAGCAACGTTAGTAAAATTAAAACTGTTAGGTACAGACTGTGATCATGAAGCGATGACGGGTCAAGAGGCGTTAACACGTCTTATGCAAGGTTACACTGTCTCTCTTCGAAACTCTTCGATCCGACCAGATTTAGAAGTTTTACTGAAGGAATTACTGGAATTAGGTGTGAAGCAATTTGATAGATTCATTTTCACAACAGATGGTTCTCACCCGTCCTTTTATGAAAACGGAATGACGAATATAATGATTACTACTGCTATAAAGCAAGGTGTTCCAGTAATAGATGCATATCATATGGCAAGTTATAATATTGCTCGTTATTATAATATGGAGCATATACATGGTTCGATTGGGACAGGTAGAATTGCTAATATCAATATTTTAGAAAGTAAAGAAAACCCAGTACCAACGAGCGTTATTGCAAAGGGGAAATGGGTGAAGCGTGACGGTGTAAATACACATGAAGCATTACATATAGACTGGGGTAAATGTAAAGTAACTCCATTATCATTAGATTGGTCCATAGAAAAAGAAGATATGATTTTCTCTAATAAAACGGGTATGCACTTATTAAATAACGTTATTACAAAACCATATACTAGTAAAATCAACATAGAATGTAATGAATTATCAACAGATCATGATGAATGTTTCCTTATGATGATTGCTCGTGATGGCAGTTGGCGAGTGAATACAGTTGTGAAAGGTTTTGCGAAAGAACTAGGTGGGCTTGCTAGCTCTTATTCTGGTACAGGTGACATCATTCTTATCGGAAAAAGAAAAGAAGATATGCTTATAGCTTTTCATAGAGTAAAAGAACTTGGCGGGGGAATGGTAATAGCTGAGAAGAATGAAGTATTACATGAAATCGCATTACCATTGCTCGGAATTATGTCTAATTTAAAAATGAGTGAATTAATACAGGAAGAGAAACAGATGGTGAAATTACTACAAGAGCGTGGCTACGCGTATGATGATCCAGCATTTACAATTTTATTCTTTTCTGCAACGCACTTGCCTTTTATACGGGTAACGCCTATAGGGCTATATGACGTAAAAAGTGGAAGGGTAGTTGCTTCGCCGGTGAATTTGATAAAGCAATTATAGAAGAAACTCCTCCACTTTAGTAGTTATTTATAGTGGGGGAGTTTTATATTATGAATGCATTTCCATTCATAATAATAATCTTAAAAATAATGTTTAGCGAGAATATATTTTAAAAACCAACTTGACACATAGGGATTGATGGATTAATATGTGGATATTACTTATTTTACCACTCATTATTTTAATGCTAAAACAATTTGAATAGCTGATTGGATAACCAAAGGCACGTATACATTTCGAAATTTTGAAATGTGTTCGTGCCTTTTTGTATTATTCATAGAGCAAGGAGCGGAGGAGATATGAATAAAACGATGCCAACATTAATTGAAGAAACAGATTGGTTGTTTCGTAAAATGGTCCGTAAATTTGTGAAGGAACGCGACAAAATTAAGATTGAAGGTATTATGTTGCCGGGCTTCTTAATATTAAACAAAATTATTCAAGATGGTGAGCAACGTCTAACTGATTTGGCAGAAGAACTGGATTTGACATCAGGAGCGATTACGGCATTATGCGATAAGTTAGAAGAAAGAGGCCTGGCTATTCGGAAACGTCATCAGGAAGATAGACGAATCACTTTACTTGATATTACTGAAGATGGCCTGAAATTTATAAAGCGAAATCATAATATAAGAACAAGTTTTATGTCTGTTTTATTCGATGGATTTTCAACAGAAGAATTACAAGTGCAGGCCGAAGTTTTTAAACGCTTAGCCCATAATTTAGAACAACTTTCTCATACGATTATGAAACTAAGTAATGAGAATAGGGAGGAGTAACGAAGAATGCTATTAGTCTAGTTATTAAGGACTGAAAATTCAAAAAATGATAATGTGAATAGGAGTGGAAAGAATGGGACATCCAACAATTTATCCAACAGGGGCAACAGTATATAATCCCGGGAAAGCTTGGAGTGGTTATACAATTTATCAAGCTGCAGATCATGGTGCTTTATTAATTGATATGAATGGGAAAGAAGTACACTTATGGAAAGGGTTACGGGGATTTCCAAACAAGGTGTTACCAGGCGGATATGTTTTTGGTCATACAGCACAAAGAGATCCTGAGTTTGGTTTTCAGGATGAAGTCGATTTAGTTCAAGTTGACTGGGAAGGAAACATCGTCTGGAAATTTAACCGTCTGGAACATATTGAAGACCCAGGACATGCCTCGCAGTGGATGGCTAGAGCTCATCATGATTACCAACGGGAAGGAAATCCTGTCGGGTACTATGCGCCAGGATTAGAGCCGAAAACAGAAAGTGGAAATACGCTAATTTTAGCGCATAAAAATGTACATAATCCGAATATCTCCGATAAGCCGTTATTAGATGATGTAATTATTGAAGTAGATTGGAAAGGGAATATTATTTGGGAATGGGCTGTCAGTGATCATTTTGAAGAACTTGGATTTGATGAAAGTGCTAAAAATGTACTATTCCGTAATCCTAATATTAGATCCTTTGGTGGTAATTCGGATGGAGATTGGATGCATATCAATTCTATGTCTACAATTGGTCCGAATAAGTTTTATGATCAAGGAGATGAACGTTTTCATCCTGAAAATATTATTTGGGATGCTAGGGAGTCAAATATAATTGCCATTATTGATAAAAAGACAGGAAATATAGTTTGGAAACTCGGTCCTGATTATTCTAGCCCAGATGTTAAGCATTTAGGATGGATCATTGGACAACATCATGCACATATCATTCCGAAAGGATTGCCTGGAGAAGGGAATTTACTCGTATTTGATAATGGTGGTTGGGCAGGATACGGTCTTCCAAATCCTGCATCTCCGTACGGTTCCAAAAATGCTGTTCGTGATCACTCGAGGATTTTAGAAATTAATCCAGTAACTTTAGAAATTGAATGGCAATATACGCCAACTGAAGCTGGATATCAAGCTCCTTTAGATTCATATCGATTTTACAGTCCATATATTAGTTCTGCCCAAAGGCTACCAAACGGAAATACATTGATTACTGAAGGAGCAGATGGTCGGATTTTTGAAGTTACTCGTGAGCATGAGCTTGTATGGGAATATATTTCACCATATAAAAATAACAGAAACTCAAATATGGTTTACCGTGCGTATCGTGTACCGTATGAGTGGGTACCTCAACTAGAAAAACCAGAGGAGAAAGAAATTATTCCCCTTGATATAGCAGCATTTAGAGTACCAAATGCTGCAGAAGCTGGTACGGAATCCGTTGTGACAGTCGAAGGGACAATATCTTACGGCACCGGAGATTTTTGTGTAGCGACATTGGAAGAAATAAATAAAAAACGAGATTAACGCTAGTAAATTAAAGTGTGGGGAGAGTAATTTCCCCCCACTTATTAAAATGAACTTGATAGGTTCGTTATATGACAAAATGTTGCCATTTCTTTATTTGTAATAATTTAACGTAATATTGTGGTGAAATAAAATCCCGCTTCAAGTTTGAACAAATTGTTATGGAGGAGTGATAAATGGTGAAATTAAAGCCTTTATTTTTAAGTTTATCAATGATTACTAGTTTAGCTGTCGCAGGGTGCTCAAGCTTTTCAAAAGAAAGTGCGGGAACGACGAAAAGTAATGGGAAAGAAACGGCCACGGTGAAAATGGCTATAGATACAGCGGCGGGTGGTTCTTTTCAGTTTAGAGCTGCCGAGAAACAAGGTTATTTTGAGAAAAATAGTATTAAAGCTCAACTATCAAATTTTGCTTATGGAATTGATACAGTAAATGCGGTATTAACCGAACAAGCTGATACAGGTCTTGCTGCTGATTATGCGCTTTTAAATTCGTTAGGAAAAGGGGATATGGTCGTAATTTCAACACTTACGCGAGGAAATGAAAAATCATCAAAAGACAATGAGCTTCTAGTTAGAGAGGGAATTAAAACAGAAAATGATTTAAAAGGTAAAAAGTTAGGCGTACCTAAAGGGACTGTAACGGAGTATGTTTGGGCGAAATATTTGGTAGCGAAACATATTAATGAAAAGGATATTACCTTCGTTCCATATAGTACACCAGACGAAGCTATTGTAGGGATGAAAAATGGTGATATAGATGCTGTTTGGAGTTCTGGTGCGTTAAAGGATAAATTTAAAAATATAAAAGGTGTAACAAAATTAGGTGATTTAGAAAGTGCGGGCGTTACAATTGACAGCTATTTACTAGCAAAAAGATCATTTGTCGAGAAGAATCCAAAAGCAGTTGAAAATGCACTTAAGGCTCTTTCTGAAGGCATAAAATACGTAGAAAACAATAAAAAAGAAACAGCAAAACTTGCTTTTGAACAATTGAAACTACCAGAGAAAGACGCATTAAAAGATATTGAAAGACAGAACTATGTTCTTGGATTTACTAAAGAAGATGCTAAGCATCTAGAAGATATGAAAAAATGGTTAGAAGAAAAAGGGAAGCTGAAAGATAAATATGAATTGAAAGATAAGATTGATCTTGAATCACTAAAGAAAGCTTTCCCTGAATCTGTTACTTATAAATAGAATAGGAGTGAAGTATGGTGAGTACAGTAAGTGAAAAAGAAGTATTGAAATCTCCTGTAGCCATTTCTATTTCTGGGTTATCTAAATCATTTAATAATGAACAATTTGTTTTAGAAAATGTAAATTTAACAATTGGGAATGGTGAATTTTTTATATTACTTGGCCCGAGCGGATGCGGAAAATCTACATTACTCAGTATGATTGCTGGATTTGTTGAAAAAACATCAGGAGAACTTATGGTAAATGATGAAGAAATAAAAAAGCCGGACAGAAATCGCGGTGTCGTTTTTCAACAAGCAGACGCAGCACTTTTTCCGTGGCTAACAATTAAAGAAAATGTTGAATTTGGTTTGAAAATGAAAAAAATGATAAAGCAGACTCGAAACAAAATATCCTCTTATTATATAAAACTAGTTGGGCTAGATGGGCATGAAGGAAAATATCCAAGAGAACTTTCTGGAGGTATGAAACAAAGAGTCCAATTAGCACGTGTTTTAGCCAACGACTCGGAATTTTTATTAATGGATGAACCATTTGGAGCGCTCGATGCAATGACTCGAAGAACGATGCAAATAGAGTTAATTCGAATTTGGAAAGAAACAAACAAAACGATTATTTTTGTCACTCATGATATTCAGGAAGCTCTATTACTTGGGCAAAGAATAGGGGTAATGTCTAAAGGACCTTCTTCAAAAATTGAAAAGATTTACGATATTCCACTACCGTATCAGAGAACATTTACAGATAAAGAATTTAATTACTATTATCAAATGATCCAATCACACTTTGATTGAAAGGAGGTCCCAATATGAGCGCATTGAAAGATGAGAGTGCAAGAAAAGATACTATTTATGAAACAAATAATTTCAAGACTGGTTTAAAAAAGAAGCTATTACAAAGTGGAATTATCGCTTGGATACTTATCCTTGCAATATGGAGTGCTGTGGCGAGTTTTTCTGATCCGCAATTTTTGCCAAGTCCGATAGCAGTTTTGTATGGAGCAATTGAACTGAGTCAAAATGGTTCCTTATTTATATATGTAGGAGTTAGTTTTTTAAGAGTAATAGCTGGATGGATTTTAGGGAATTTTGTAGCTATTCCGGTAGGGTTATTAATTGGCCGAATCCCATGGTTAAGAGCGCTATTTGATCCAGTTATCAATTTTATTCGCTTTATTCCACCTCTTGCCTTTATAACATTATTTATGCTTTGGTTTGGTATTGGAGAGCAATCTAAAATTTTCCTCATTACGTATGCAACTTTCTTTATCGTGACAATTAACACAATTACCGGTGTGCAAGCTGTTGAAGAAGATAAAATTCGTTCAGCGAGAAGTATGGGAGCATCAGAATGGCAAATTATGTTCCATGTCATTATACCTGCTGCACTTCCTTATATTTATACTGGGGCAAAGCTTGCGATGGGATCCTCATTTATGGCCATTGTTGGAGCTGAAATGGTTGCAGCTAATGAAGGAATTGGCTATATGATTTGGAATGCAAGGTTATATTTCAAAACAGATTGGATTTTTGTCGGCCTTGTTATTCTTGGATTGATGGGATTCTTGATGGATCGGATATTTAATAAATTCGGAAGTGTAGTTTTGAAAAGATATAATGTGGTGAAAAAATAAAAAAAGAGCCATTTAGCTGACTAAAAAGGGTTAGATAAATGGCTCTTTTTATGAATAAAAGTCGATGTGTACATACTTCTTATTATTTTTCTATTTCGGCTTCAATCCTCTTCACCAAATCAATAGACACGTTATGAAAATACCCTAAAACGATCTTCCTAATATCATCGGATATAACCTTTAAATCACTAGCTAAGTTTTCAGCAAGATGTTCTTTTTCTATCGGTTTTAACTTCGCATAAAATTCACCAGCCTGCGTAAAGTCATCTTGTTTCGAAATAGAAGTTCTCTCAAGTTTACCATCAACGTACCTTCCGTCACCGCTCGTTATTTGATTAGCAGGTGTCCAATTTTGCTGTTGGTTAATCGTTAATTTGCGGAATTCAGGTCCAATTCGTCTTCTTTGAGAATCACTATAAATGTTCGCACGTCCTTGCAACATTTTATCATCTGATAATTCAGCACCGTCAAGTAAATTAGAAGGGGAGAAAGCGACTTTTTCTATTTGTTCCATAAAATTTTCAGGGTTTTTATTTAATACCATTTTACCTACGGGTATAAGAGGATACACCTTTTCATCCCATACTTTTGTATCATCTAGAGGGTCATAAGAAAGATGCGCTTCATCTTTCGGGTCCATGAGCTGGACATATAAACCATATTCCACTGGTTTACCATTTGCAATTGCATCATATAAATCTTTCCCGCTATAATCTGGGTTTTCAGCAGCCAGTTTATTTGCTTCCTCGCTAGTAATGAATTGTACACCTTCAAATGGGTACCAATGATACTTTACATACTTTCGATTGCCTTCTGCATTTCTCCAAACATATGTATTTACACTATGTCCTGGAATGCGGCGAAGGCTTTTGGCCGTACCATTATCAGAGTACAAACGGACAACGAAATGTATGGATTCAGGTGCTCTAGCGACAAAACTCCAAAATCTATTAGGGTCTATTAAGTTATTTTTAGGTGAAGGTGACAACGCTTGAATTGTTTCAGGGAAACGCATTGGATCGCGAACAGAAAAGACAGGAATGTGATTACATAATAGATCGAAAATACCTTCTTTTGTATAAAATTTTGTAGAAAAACCGCGTACATTTCTAGCAGTATCAGGTGTTCCTTTCGTACTAACAGCTAGTGAAAATCGTACCATAACAGGAACTTTCCCATTAGAATGTTGTAGAAAACTTAGTTTCGTATGTTCAGACATTGGATAGATCGTTTGAAAATAACCGAACGCACCAAATCCTTTTACATGAACAGGTCTTTCTAAAATTTTTTCGTGAATAAATTGTTGTAACGCCTCGTGAAGCACACTATCTTGCTCTAGAATAGGTCCACGTGAACCAACTGTTTGAGAGTGAAGTATAGCTTGTTCATTACGTTCTCCATTATCATTAAAGTCTTTCCTTAGTAAAGATTGCCTCTGTTTATCATAGTTTTCATCCATCAATATAGCCTCCAAATCTTTTTTGTCCATTGTTACTAAATATGATTTTATAGCATTGATTATGTATACCACGCAAAGTTCAAACTAGTAACAGACCGCTAGATGAGAAAAACGCGTATGTAGTGGACCTGTTGAAATAGAAGAAATTATGGAAAAATGAATATCGGGAAGAACATTACTATTAAAATTTCAATCTAAAAAATGAATATATACATGACTTTATAGAAAATGAACAGAAATAAAACAGGGAAAATAACTAGGAGGAATTTAACATGTCGGATTGGTTTCAATTAGATAAAGAGTATATGATGTCAACGTACTGTCGTACAAAGCTTGCGATAGAAAGAGGAGAAGGGTGTAAGCTGTATGATGTGGATGGTAAAGAGTATTTAGATTTATTTTCTGGTGTAGGCGTAAATGTATTAGGATACAATCATCCGGAAATTGTGCAAACGACAATGGATCAAGTTACGAAGTCGTTGCATCTACCGTTTCATTTTTTAAACCCAGTTGCAATTGAGTATGCAAAGAAATTAGTTGATTGCTCTTTAAAAAACGGAAAGGTCTTTTTTACAAACTCTGGTACGGAAGCGACAGAAACAACGTTGAAATTAATTGATAAATATAGAGCTATTACGCATGAAGAACGTGAAGGAATCGTAGTACTGAAAAACAGTTTCCACGGGCGTACGTTAGGAGCACTTCATTTTACGAGACAAGAAAGTGTATATCAAAATTTTCCTAAAACATCGATCCCGGTATATGAAGTTGAGCGCGAGAATATAGAGCAATTAGAAGAGACAATAATTCATGAAAATCCAATTGCCATTATGTTAGAACCTGTATTAGGAAGCGGGGGAATTTATCCATTATCGGGTGAATATTTACATGGTGTTCAAAACTTATGTGAGAAATATAATGTACTACTTATCGTTGATGAAGTTCAAAGTGGTATGGGGAGAACAGGAAAACTATTCGCTTATCAAAATTTCAATATTACACCAGATATTATTCAAATTGGTAAAGGAGCAGGAGGCGGGATACCGCTAGGTGGAATTATTGTAGGTGAAAAGTTATGTGATGTATTTGCACCAGGAGATCACGGCACCACATTTGCTCATTCATCAATGGGAACGGCTTTAGGTTTAACTGTATTAAATACATTACTTGACGATGGGTTAATGCAAGAAGCATATGAAACGTCACTATATTTGAATGACAAACTGCAAGACATTCAGAAAGAAAATTCTTATTATATTCAGGAAGTGCGTCATGCGGGGATGATGTTTGGGATAAGTGTGAATGACACGAATGAAAATGTGAAGAAATTACAGATTGAGTTAATGAATAAAGGAATGTTAGTCGATGTAACACAAGGGAATATTATTCGATTACTTCCGCCGTATATTATTACGAAAGAGGAAATTGACGCATTCACTTATGAGTTTATTTCTTGTGTTCATAACATAGCTGCTATAGCAAGTATTTAAAAAAATATAAAAAAATATAAAAAGCTGAAGAAGCCGCTATTTTAGCGGCTTCTTCAGCTTTTTAAAATAGTAAATTACTTAACATAGAGAGCATCTCATTGGACAAATAATTAATTATGTGAAACAATAATAACAGATAAGGAGACGTTAATTTTCCTTAAGTGCTTCGAATTAATTTTATTCAATAAGAGAAGGTGTGCTTAAAGAAGTTAAATTAAATAAGGAGCTGTTTTATTATATGCAACAAAATAATGATTTAAATTTTGAACCTCAAGACGTTAATATTGTCAATCCTAAACAAGCCAGGAAAGCAGTAGTTGCTACTGGTATAGGGAATGCAATGGAGTGGTTTGACTTCGGATTATACGCGTATTTAGCGGTAATTTTAAGTCAATTATTCTTCTCAGGTGTTGATAATAGTGGATTGCAACTTGTACTTACATTTGGTACATTTGCTGCAGCCTTTCTCGTTCGACCAATCGGAGGTGTATTCTTTGGTAGAATAGGAGATAAGTACGGCCGAAAAATCGTGTTAAGTACTACTATTATTTTAATGGCACTTTCTACATTATTCATCGCATTACTACCAACCTATGAACAAATTGGTGTATGGGCACCAATACTACTTTTAGTTGCCCGAATGATTCAAGGCTTCTCTACAGGCGGCGAATATTCAGGTGCAATGGTTTATATCGCAGAATCTTCTCCAGATAAAAAGCGTGGTATACTCGGTAGTGGTCTTGAAATTGGAACACTCTCAGGTTACATTGCTGCTTCGGTAATTGTTACCATTTTGACGTTATTGTTAACAGATGAACAAATGCTCAGCTGGGGCTGGCGTATTCCTTTCTTAATAGCTGCACCAATTGGCTTGGTCGGTTTATATTTACGCCGTCATTTAGATGAATCTCCCATCTTTGAAGAGATGGAAAAAGCACAAGAGGAATCTGAAGACAATGAACAATTTTCATTTATGGATATTATGAAATATCACAAAAAAGACTTCTTATTAAGCACAGTAATTGTCGCCTTCTTTAATATTACAAATTATATGATTCTTTCGTATATTCCTTCTTATCTAACTCAAGTACTTAAAGTCAAAGAAACAACGGGCTTATTAATTATTTCAATTACGATGGCACTTATGATTCCGCTAGCACTTTATTTCGGTAAATTAAGTGATAAAATTGGTAATAAACGCGTCGTGCAAATCGGCTTACTTGGTTTAACTGTATTTGCAATTCCAGCATTTTTACTGATTGGTAACGGACATATTGCCGCTATATTTGCAGGTATTTTCATATTAGGTTTCTTCCTAAGTGTGTATGAAGGAACATTACCGTCATTATTACCATCACTCTTTTTCACCGATGTACGTTATCGAGCACTTTCGATCTCATTTAATATTTCTGTATCAATATTCGGTGGAACAACACCACTTGTATGTTCATACTTAGTTCATGCGACTGGTAACCCGCTAGCACCGGCATTTTATTTAACAGGTGTAAGTATCATTGGATTAGTCGTATTTAGTGTTCTATTCGTTACAACATCAGGACGCGCGCTAAAAGGTTCATATCCTACAGTAGAAACGAAAAAAGAAGCACACCAAATCGCTAAAGAAGACCCTGAAGAAACACTTTGGTGGCATGAAGAGTCATTAGAGATTGAAGCAGGGAAAAACGCCTCAATTTAAAAAGTAACGTAGAAGTATAAAAAGACTCCTATGAAAATAGGAGTCTTTTTGTTGTATTATTTTTTCCTTTTCTTTAAATCCTTCTGATACATGTAAAGCTTATGAATTTCATCCTTAAATTCCTGCAAAAGTACGATGTTTTCCTCATTTGAATAACGCACTGTATTATAAGCATTAATAATAATATGACTCTGAATATTTACATCTTCTTCACTATTTATTCTATCTAACCATGCCTCAATAGTTTCTCCTCGATTTCTATTTAAAGGGGGAGTTAACTTACTTTCAAGCTTAAAAATCTCTTTTCGAATTTCGTTATGTGGCGGTTTGTTTCGTTTCAAACGTTTTTGGCTCATGCCTTCTTTATCAGTGATGATAGTAGATTCAAAGACAGGTATATTTGGTAAACTGAATTGTTTTCGTTTTTTTATTATTTTCCAAACGACATAAATAGCAATGGCTGCACAGGCTATTATGGTTATGCTATTTATAAGAGTTGGATCAAAAGGACGTGGCTCCAATCCATCCTTAATTGTAGGATCTTTTAGATTTCCTTTATTCGACCAAAAATCATCTGTTTCTTTTAACGCGGCTGCTGAAAATAATGGATTAATAGCGTATCCGAACCCTAATGCAACTGCTTCTATGATAAATGAAAAAACAAGCCGAATGAAAGGAAACACTTGAATAAGTACTATACTCATTACACCAATCGTAATAATAGAAGCGAAACGTAATAACTGTTGATTACGATTTGCCCCAGTTAACCAAAATGTAATCATAATGTGTATAACTAATAGTAATAGTTTCCCGAGTGGTGGAAAAGGAGCATAAAATATAGCTGAAACACCAAACCAAACAATACCACCTAACGATTTTTGAACTGGGTATCCTGGTCCAACTACATGTACGATAAAGAAGAAAAGCGGTAACATAATTGTGCCAAATAGAGAGAAAGGGAGAAAAATAGAACAACCGATTATTTGAGTTATTAACAGTATGACAAATCCTGTTGTTTTTTTCTTCATTAATATATGAATAAGAAATACACCAATATAGCCTGTTGCTAAAAATATAACAACAGCAACAAGTTCGTCCCTTTCTGTTAATAACGAAAGGAGGAGCAGCAGAATAAAGTCATTAACGTGATAGAGCCAAGTTTTCAAGCTTTTCCACCATCCCTTCGTTATTTATGAGAAACGTAGGTTGCGATAGAAGAGAGAGGTCATTCTTCTGCAAGCCGATGTAAATCATTGTAGAGGATCGTTCTCCTTTTCTATTTGTATAATGGAGAAATCCTTGTTTCGGAATTAATGTGCTATCGTCTGAAATACGTGCCAATTCCTCTAAAGCTTTTGCGTAATGAGTTTGCCCTTCATTTAATGGTAAGTGCAGAGGACCACCTTCAGCTAATATACTAATAAATAATTCAAACGGTATTTGATGCTTCGTAGCGTATTGACAAATGTATGTTGCAAATGAAATAAGATCTTCTATATTATCTTTCCAACCAAACCCGCGATCAGCAGCTAAAGAAAGACAGATCGTCCAACTATAATTTTTTACAGGTTCATATTGCTTCGCCTGTAATTCCTGCATTTTAGCAGATGCTTTCCAATGAATAGAACGGAAAGACTCACGTTCATATCGTTTCACACCGATAATAGATGTTTCATCATTGTAAAAAGAAAAATTGGTTCGATAAGATCCATTTAAAAGTTGCTGAAGTTCTTGCAAACCTGCTACTTCTTTAGGAGAAGGGTACACAATAATTTCAGTTCTTAATTTATCAAATACAGGTAAATGTACAGATAATAAATGAAAAGGATCTTTCAAAACACATTCGAATTGTTCAATTTGAAACACGCCACGCTTCGTAGCGGTTAATGATAAATCCCATTTTTGCGCTGAATGAGCAGGTTGTGAAAATGGAAAAGAGAATAGTGTTTTTGATATTTGTTCAATTCCTTGATCTTTATTCGGTAGTAGGGACGGATCTAAATGAAAATAACAAACACCATTAACGAGTGGTATATTTGCTCCATTTTTTAAATGAATAAAAAACTGTCCAGATTCATCAGGGAAAAGCCGAGTTGTTTGTTTCTCATTTATTACTTGAAACTTTTTCTCTATGTAAGCGACATATTTATAAATGAAAATCGCAAATAAATAGTAGAAGAAAAAGAAAAACATAATGATTCGTTGCGGCATAAAAAATGTAAATAGTATCGCGCCTGGCACAGATAGTTGAATAATATGAAGTTGAAAAAATAAAGGTACAGTTACAACGCGCTGTCCATTCATGTTTGTTCAATCTCCACTGGTACGTCAACCTCTTTTAAAATCTTTTGCATCATTTCATTTTTTGTCGTACGTAATGCGCCTTCCATTGATAAGACGATACGGTGATTCCAAACAGAAGGAACTAACAATTGTATATCTTCTGGTGTGCAATATTCTCTCTCTCGTAAAAAGGCTAAAGCTTGAACAGCACGTACTAAAGCTAATGTGGCACGTGGACTTACACCGTTAGCGATATAATCATGATTTCTTGTAGCATGAGCAAGTTTAATAATGTAATGTTCTAACGGTTCTGATATGAAAATCTTTTTTACTCGTTTCTGTGCCTCTAAAATATCATCTAAAGTAATAACAGATGTGACACTTTCTAGTGGTGCGTCGTTACGGAAACGTCGCATCATTTGTAGTTCATCTTCAGGATTTGGATAACCTATAGAAATTGTCATTAAAAAGCGATCAAGCTGTGCATCTGGAAGAGGGAACGTTCCTTGTGATTCAATTGGATTTTGCGTCGCAATAACAAAGAACGGTTTTGGAAGAGGAGTTGACTGCTTTTCAAGCGTCACTTGTCGTTCTTCCATCGCTTCTAATAAACTAGACTGTGTTCTTGGCATTGCACGGTTAATTTCATCTGCCAATAAAATATTTGCCACGACTGGTCCTAGTCTTAACTCGAATTCGCTCGTTTTCGGATTGAAGTATTCAATACCTGTCACATCACTCGGAAGTACATCGGGTGTAAATTGAACGCGAGAAAAATTACCACCAATACTTTTTGAAAGTGTTTTCGCAAGTAACGTTTTCCCAGTACCAGGTACATCCTCAAGAAGTACATGACCGTCAGCAAGCAAGGAAACAATTAATAGATCTATAACATTTTCTTTACCTACAAAAACTGATCCTATATTTTCTTTCAATTTATTTATCATATGTATCATTCCTTTCAAAATATAAACGGATATTTCTATATTTTAACAAATTATTCAGAAAATTTATACGGTTTTTCAATTCAAAGAAATAAATATTCAATTATTAAATTATATTCTTGCATATTTTGGAATGTGAATATATAATATCGGTATACGATGTATCGTAAGTCGATATATCATAAAGCGATGTATCGGAGGTGGTTATAATGAATACGAAAGCGAGAAAATATATTCCGTTAACTGAGGCGACATATTACATATTGTTATCCCTAGTGAAACCAATGCACGGATATGGAATTATGCAATTGGTAGAAGAGATGACAAATGGAGAAGTAAAGCTCGGTCCTGGAACTTTATACGGGAATACGACGAAGTTACTAAAAGAGAAGTTAATAGTTGAAGTGGCTTCTACAGATAGAAAGAAGTGCTATGAGTTAACGCCGTTTGGGAGAGAAGTGTTGGAGCTCGAGTATAACAGATTGCAGAGATCTGTAAGGAATGGAAATAGTATATTAGGGGAGTGAATGGAAGATGGAGGCAAAAAGAGTATTTAAGTTTTTTACGGCATGGAATTTAGAAAAAGAAGAAGCTTTTTTACGAAAGATGCATCAGCAAGGTTGGGCATTACAAAAATATAATTTAATATATACGTTTCAGAAAACGGAGCCAAAAGATGTAATATACAAAGCTGATTTTAGATTGGTTTATAGAGATTCGAAAGAACAACAACAAGAGTATTTCGAAATATACGAAATGTCAGGCTGGAAACGCGTAACAAGTTTCACAAGCTGGAATTATTTTTGTAAAGAAGTAGAAGAAGTAAATGAATTGCCTGATATTTACTCAGAAAAGGAGACGAGAATACAAAAACTAAATCAGTTATTAGTATTCTTTGTTATTATGTTAGCAACTATATTACCATCAATGTACAATCTATTTATAAGCCCGATGGAATCAAGAGTGCCAATGTGGGCGAAAGCTATGACGGGTCTTACAGGTTGTATGTGGATATACTTCTTTATAAGACTCACTTGGAAAATTAAGAAATTAAAAAGTGAAATATTATAATAAAAAGTAGAGTTTAAAAGAAGTTGATGAGAGAAGAGGAGATACCGGGATCAACTTCTTTTGTCTTTATATAAACATAATTTGTTCACTCTTTTTTACATAATAAAAACTTTATAATTTTGTTGTAGAAATACCATTTGCAACACAAGTAATTAAACTGAAAAAATCATAAACGAAAAAGAAATGATTTTCAATAATAATCACCAGTTAAAATTATTTGTATATTAATATTACTTGATAAATAACCCTTTTATGAACATTAATAAAAGAGTGTAAAGTTTAACATATAATAAGGAAGAGATACGTTTTTTATTACCGTATTTAAAGAAAAAATCCCCTATAGAAAAATCTATTTCTACAAGGGATAATCATGTTTTTATTAGAAAGACTGATTTTGAGCAGGTTTAATAAATTGTTCAGGATTTTCAACAAGTCCGCATACAGCACATTGGACACGGTAAGTAGGTCCTTGATAGGCCATATGAAAAGCATTCATCGTTTCATTTGTGTATTCCTCTTCTACTTGACCAGTTTGTGGATTTAACTTAACGGGTTTTACTTGTTGCTCAAGAATATTAAAGCGAGTGCGGTTCGTTTTACAACTTGGACATAGCATTGGTTCCATATGTATACACCTCCATTTGTAGCATTTCTTAAACTTATTAATTTTATGCAAACAAAAAAACTTTCTCAATATAAATAGGTGTTTAATGTATTTAAAATTCAGAAAAAATAAAATATAATAAGAGTACGAACTGGTTATGTCCAAACCAAATCTCCTGTTTTATGCCAATAAGCTGGGGGGCCGAGAAATCGGCCTCATTTTTTTTGTGCTCGCTACTATAGGAAACAAGGTTTTTATGAGACTTTTGTCGAAATTTTAGGGATGGATATAAAGGGGGAAGTAAAATGAATTTAAAAATGAAGTACATCATTTTATATGTAGAAAAGTTTGAGGAATGTTTAAAATTCTATAAAGATATTTTACAGTTGCCTATAAAAGCAGAGCACGGTACATATATTGAATTTAATACGGGATCTACAATATTAGCAATGAATACGCGGCAAGACGTGAAAGAATTAACAGGATTACCACTTACAGAAGGTGAGTTACAATCTTCTCATTTTGAATTAGGATTCGTTGTTGAAAATGTAGAAGAAGCGATTGAGCAATTTAGAGAACAAGGTATTACGATTTTAGTTGAACCAATTGTAAAGCCGTGGGGACAAACAATTGCATACATTGCTGATCCAGATGGGAATTATATTGAAATTTGCAGTTCATTAGAATAGAAGGAGAAAAAGAGATGGGGTTTCCGAAACTAGAAACAGAACGTTTACAATTAAGAGAATTAACGCTGTTAGATGCAGAAACGATGTTCCGTTATTTTTCAAAAGAATCTGTTATACGTTATTTCGGAATGGATTCTTTCGAAAATATTGAGCAAGCGAAAACAACGATTCAAACGTTTAAAAATCGTTATGAAGAGGGAAGTGTATTTCGCTGGGGAATAGAGAAAAAGGGGACGGGCCAATTAATCGGAACGTGTGGTTTTCATTTAATTAACCATCATCATAAGCGAGCTGAAATTGGTTATGAATTAGACGATACATATTGGGGACAAGGATACGCATCGGAAGCGTTACAGGCGATTTTAGCTTACGGGTTTGAAAAGTTGCAACTTATAAGAATTGCTGCTGTTGTATATGTAGAAAATAAAGCTTCTCAAAAATTATTAAGTAAAGCAGGATTTCAAGAAGAAGGATTACTTCGAAAACATATGATTCAAAATGGAGTTGCGCATGATACGATTTTGTATTCTTTATTAAAAGAAGAGTGGAAGAAATAATGAGTACAAACGAACTTATAACTATTATGAAGAAACATAGGAAAAATAGATTCATTTTAGGGATAGATGGTTTAAGTCGTTCAGGAAAAACAACATTTGTTGCAAATTTAAAGGAAAATATGAAACAGGAAAGCATTCCGTTTCATATTTTTCATATTGATGATCATATAGTGGAGCGTAATAAACGCTATGATACCGGATTTGAAGAATGGTATGAGTATTATTATTTGCAATGGGATATTGAGTGGCTTCGGCAAAAGTTTTTTCAAAAGTTACATAATGAAACGAGGCTGAAATTACCGTTCTATAATGATGAGGTAGACTCATGTGAAATGAAAAAAGTACAGATTCCCATAGTAGGCGTAATTGTAATTGAAGGTGTTTTTCTACAGCGAAAAGAATGGAGAGATTTCTTTCATTATATGGTGTACTTGGATTTTCCAAGAGAGACACGGTTTCTACGGGAAAGCGAAGAGACCCAAAAGAAACTTTCGAAGTTTCAAAATAGGTATTGGAAAGCAGAGGATTATTACTTAGAGATGGAATCGCCGAAGGATAGGGCGGATTTAATCATCAAATGATTTGAAAATAGAAGGTGGACATAATGAATATTTTATGGGATTTTGATGGTACGTTATTTGATACGTATCCTGCATATACAATGATGCTATCTGAAATATTGGGTGATAGTGTAGATGAACAAGAAATTTACAAAAATCTAAAAATATCATATTCTCATGCAATTCAGTATTATAATATTTCACGTGAACAGGAAGAAAGGATTAAAATTTTGAAGGGGAAAATCACTCCAAAAGATATGAAACCTTTTAGAGGTGTTGAAGAGATTTTGAAATATGCGGATAAAAATGTGATTATGACTCATAAACATAGGGCGGGGGTTATGGAAATTTTAGAATATTACGGCTGGGACAAATACTTCGTCGACATGGTTACAATTGACGATGGTTTCCCCCGAAAACCGAACCCTTTATCTTATGATTATTTGCATAAAAAGCACAATATTGATTTAGCTATTGGTGATAGAGAGTTAGATTTATTACCTGCAAAAGAATTAGGTATTTCAACATGTATGTTTCAAGGGGATTGTGATGTAGCAGATTATTCTTTATCGCATTACTCGGAATTTTTTAAGGTAGTAATTGATAGAGGGGTTATTTTATAAAAAATTCAAATACACCCTCTACTTTCAAGCAAAAAGTAGAGGGTGTTTTCTATGCTTTATAAAAACGAAAGAAAATTAGCCCTTTCAAGAATTTAGAAGGAGATTAGTATAACAATTTGAATTATATACTTATAGATAAATCTATAGATGAAAAGATTTCAATAAAGCGAGTGATTACATGAGTATTTTCATTTTAGAAGACGATGTCATACAAGCACAGCAAATGAAGCGACTAGTTGAAGAGATTTGCGAGAAATATATGTTGCCTTTTGATTTTATAGAGGTAACTAGTAAAAGTGAAAACATTATTACCAACATTCCTAAGGCGAGGTATGTTCCAATCTATTTTTTAGATATAGAGATAAGAAGAGAAGAGCGTAAAGGATTACAAGTGGCGCAAGAGATACGAAAGTATGATACGCAAGGAATTATTGTGTTTGTAACGACACATTCTGAATTTGCACCTATTTCATATCAATACATGGTATCAGCTTTAACTTTCATTGATAAAGGGTTGCCATACGAGGAGAGATATAAAGTTTTTGAACAATGTTTACTTCAATATGAAGCAAGAAATAAGCATAGTATTCCGTCCGATGACTTTATCGTTGAAAATAGTAATGCCACTGTGCGGGTTCCATTTTATGAAGTTGAATATGTTATGACTGATGAACCGCACCGGTTAGCATTAGTGACGTTAGATCGAATCGTTTATTTTTATGGAACTTTAAAGGAAATTGAATTCGTAGATGAACGTTTATTTCGATGTCATCAATCCTATATCGTGAATACGAAGCAAATGTCTTCTTACGATGCGAATCAAAGAATGATAATTTTAAAAAGCGGGAAACGTATTCCGGTATCACGTCGTTTAGTGAGTAAAGTACGTAACATGTTAAAGGGTGAGATGTAATGTATATTTATGATTTATTTGCAATACTGCTTACTAGTATGTGTCATACGTTTTTATACATACAATTAATCCGGTACAACAGATTGTCAGTTAGAATGTTAATAGCTTTAAGTGCGGTATTCATTATTTTACTTGCTATTGTCGTAACAGTAACGAGATATCCAGAATTGAATAGTACGATTGTGTTGTTTTTAATAAGTTTAGGATTAATGCAAAATGAACTAAAACTTAAGCATAATGTATATTTTGCACTAGTGAGTATGGTGATTATAACGTTAGTAAAAATGTTGCTTTTGGATTTAGGAATGAAACTCTTTATGTTAACGCCATTCAATTTATATTTATGGACAGGAAGTGTAATTCATCTTACCGTAACGACACTTACTTTTATCGGTATTCTATTAGCGCGTAAAAGAATTCAAAAAATTGCTCAATATATAGTAGGTAGTCCGTTATATTATATAACTTACATATTATTAATTGTCGGGTTTATTATTGAACTAATTTTAACTCAGCCGTCAACTGAGTTTTTAGCAAAAATAAATCAACAATACAGTGAAGTAAGTTATAATTCAGCGATTATTATTTTTTTATTATTACTAATCATTGTACTAATAAGCTCACATTTATCGAAAGAAAAGTTACGAGAAGAGCATGAAAAACGTTTAGATAAAGAGTTATTAGATTATGTGGAGAAATTAGAGAATATGCATGATGAGCTTGCTAGTTTCCGTCATGATTATATGAATGTATTACTATCGTTAGAAGAGGGAATACGTACAAAAAATGTGAAAGAAATTGAGCAAGTGTACTACGATGTTATTGCTCCCACATTAAAAACAATAAATGATCATGAACTTGATATCGCAAAATTATCTCGCATACATATTCCTGAAGTAAGAAGTGTATTAAGAGCGAAAATCGGTACTGCCCAGCAGCAACAAATAAAAGTAATGCTCGATATACCAGAGAACATTGAAAGTGTTTCGATGGCGATTATTTCATTTATTCGCATCATTTCAGTTTTAGTAGACAATGCAATTGAAGAAGCAGTACAAAGTGAGGAGAAGATATTACAAATCGCATTCTTTAAAATAGATTCACGACAATATTTCATCGTGCGTAATAGTTCAAAGAGTGAAGCGATTGATTTGCAAAAAATTTATGAGAAAAACCATTCAAGTAAAGAAGGTGCTAGAGGATACGGGCTATTCTCATTAAAACGTATCATAAATAAAACAAATAATGCGACGCTAGAAACAACTTATGTAAGTCCTTATTTCACGCAAACATTTATATTAAATGAGATGAAATGACCATCTATGATGAAAATGAAACCGAATAAGAAGTAACTACATACTTTCTTCACTCGATTTTATACACTTCAAGTAAGAGGTGAAGCGAGATGAATGGTCTTATTTTTACAACAATGATTAGCTTTGGTTTACCGCTTATTGCACTTTTATATGCTTTTTGGAAGAAACGCTATATTCCATATATGTTAGGGGTATTGGCTTTTGTTGTATCACAAATATTGATTCGTATACCAATACTGAATTATGTAAATGGAACTAGCACAGATTTTCAAATGTTTTCCGTTATGCAGCCCATACTATTTGCAGTTTTGCTTAGTATATCAGCTGGAATTTTTGAAGAGATAGCTCGTTTTATCGCAATGCGTTATTTTATGAAGCAACGAGATTGGCAGTCTGGTTTTTTATTTGGAGCAGGGCATGGTGGTATTGAAGCGGTGCTGATAGTTGGTGTCCCGGTCTTGTCCTTATTATTGTCTCAAACAGTCATTCAAAACGGTGACAGCTATTATCTTGGTGGTATTGAGCGAATCTTTGCGATGGTATTGCATATTGGGCTTTCCTTCATTATATTACAAGCTGTCGTCCAAAAAAAATTTCGTTATGTTGTATATGCAATTCTCATCCATGGGGCTGCAAATGCAATAGCGGGCATTATATCACTTTATGTACCAGGAAAAAGCGGGATCATTATATCAGAAGTTTCAATAGCAATTTGTGCGTTACTCGTTTTTAGTTATAGTTTCATTTTAAAAAGAAAGGATGTATGAAAATGAGAAAAATGTTACTTATTATTATAAGTGCTATCGTGGCGTTCGCGCTCGCGGCATGTACCGGTAATAAAGTAGATGAAAGTACGTCAAAAAAGTTTATTCCAAAGGCGGAAGAAATTGTATCATTATTAAATGAGGCAAAGTATAAAGACGTGCGTGAAAAATTTGATAGTAAAATGAAAGCTGCATTGTCAGAAGAAAAGATGAAAGATCTTACACCTATAATAGAGAAAGCTGGTACATTCGAAAAAATTGAAAAACAATCAATTGAAGAAAAAGATGGCTTATATACTGTTATTCTTGTAGCGAAATATAGTAAAGAACAACGGACATTCATTATAACTTATAATGATAAAGAAGAAATAGCAGGTTTAGTTATTAAATAAAAAACAGATACAGTGGAAGTTCCCGCTGTATCTGTTTTTTTGATTTAACCAAATTATGGTTATTTGTGCTAATATGAACTTATAGCTATATAGAAGGAGTGAGTTAGTATGAAAACTGAACTAGTTCCTAAAAAGAAGTACAGTATAATAAGCTACATATGTTTACTCATCGGTATTTTATGTTTTCTGTTCGTTTTTATAACGCCAACAAGGATAGCGAATGCAGGTAATATAGTGGGAGATTATATTACAGTTGCCCTGACAGTTGCAGGTATCATACTTTCTATCATTACAATGACGAAAAAAACAGAGAAGAAGGGGATTGCTATTCTTTCATTCATACTGTCCTCATCATTCTTTATATTTTGGATCATCGCGATTATTTTAGTTTTGACTGGTCGAGTTAGTTTTGCTCCGTAATACCAAATAAAAAGAGTCCTTCACACGAGAAGGACTCTTTTTATTCGGTATCTTCAGGTTGATATTCTAAAATATCCCCAGGTTGGCATTCTAATGCTTTACAAATGGCTTCTAAAGTTGAAAACCGAACTGCTTTTGCTTTTCCGTTTTTCAAGATCGAAAGGTTAGCCATTGTAATTCCAACCTTCTCCGAAAGCTCTGTTACACTCATTTTTCTTTTCGCTAACATTACATCAATATTAATAATAATTGCCATATTATTCACCTCAGACCGTTAAATCATTTTCTGATTTTATATCTATCGCATCTTTTAATAGTCTTTGGAGAACGGCAGCAAAGACCGCGATTACCATTGAAGCAAAAATCATAATCATTCCAATAATAATAATGCCAGGCGCATCATCTCTCTCTGCCACAAGATAGAAAAGTGGCATACCTAATACATATAATACACTAATTGCTAGTGCGCTGTACTTAATATTTTTTAAAGCTTTAACAGATAACTCTGAGAATGCATTGTTCTTATCAATATAGTTTAAAAGCTTAAATGTTTGGTACAAAGCAAAATAATAAGGTATTGCTGTTGCGTATAAGTTGATAAATACAAGATATTTAATATATGTAATATCAGGATATAATTCTGCTGCGAAATTCCCTATTTTAGGAACTAAAAAAATGCACATAGCAAGAACAGGGATACCCATTAGAATCACAGCTGTCTTTAGGAAGAGTGTTGATCCTTGTTTCATAAAAAGCACCTCATTTATTTAATATCTTATTAATTTACCACGAAATTTATTGTTAAACAATAAATTTTTATTTAATTCAATTGGGGATTTATTGTTTAACAAGTTAATAATGAAAAATCTTCTTTATAAGATAGATGAACTATACCGACATGTAATGAATAAGAAAGTTACTATTGTTAGCTTTAGAAAAATTGGGAACTAATAAAACATATGTAGGCAGTCAGAATCTTGTATGTAAATGAATGTGAAACTAATGGAGGCGCAATCATGTTTGTATTGGGTTTAAAGATGAAGAAGTTACTGTTAGTAGGAACGATCACACTAAGTATGTTATGTACTGAAAGTATGATGAATGATTATACGGTGGAAGCGAAAGTGAAAAAAGTAGAACGTCAACCGAAAAATGTAATCATAATGGTTATGGACGGAACGAGTTCTTCAGCAACTACATTAGCGCGCTTGTATAAAGGGAAACCACTTGCATTAGATGAAATTGTAACAGGAGGAGTTCGTACATATTCGGCGGAATCAGCTATAACAGACTCAGCTCCAGCAGCTACAGCTTTAGCGACGGGGAATAAATCGAATTCTGGATATGTAGGGGTATTACCTACTATTGTAAGTTCACCTGGCTTAAAATCAATAAAAGAAGAGGACAAGTTACGTCCAGTTGCCAATGTTTTAGAAGGTGCGAAACGTACTGGTCGCGCAACTGGAATTGTTGCTACAGCTGAAATTCAGCATGCTACTCCTGCTGGGTTCTCTGCTCACCATGTAAACCGCAAGCATTTTGACGTAATTGCGGAGCAACAAGTGTATCAAAATATAGATGTCGTATTAGGCGGGGGAAAAGCGGCACTGCTACCTATAAAAAGAAAAGATGGTGAAGATTTAGTAAAGGTAATTCAAAACAAAGAATACGACTTTGTTGAAACGAAAAATGAATTATTGAACTCTAAATCTAATAAAATTTGGGGCTCTTTCTCACATAATGCCTTAGCGTTTGATATGGATCGTGAAGCAACAAATCCGGAGCAACCAACGCTTTCGCAAATGACGGAAAAAGCAATTCAAACGTTATCAAAAGATAAAGATGGGTTCTTTTTATTTGTGGAAGGAAGTAAGCCGGATTGGGCTGCACATGTGAATGATCCAATTGGGATGATTAGTGATGTGTTAGCATTTGATAATGCAGTTGCAGAAGCATTAAGATTTGCAAAAAAAGATGGTAATACGATGCTAATAGCCGTAGCGGACCATGGTAACAGCGGTATTTCTATTGGCAATATGAATACGACAAAAGGTTATAATACTACGCCGGTCTCTGCATATATTGATCCGTTGAAAAAAGCGAAAATGACACTTGAAGGGACTATCAATAATTTGAAATCTGATATATCCAATGTAGAAGAGGTAGCTAAATTATACGGGTTGGACAATTTAACTTATGATGAAAAAGAAAGGTTAAAAGTGGTTAAAAAGAAAATAGATGTAGGTCCAATTTTCACTACATTATTGGCTAACCGTGCGAACATAGGCTTCACAACAGGAGGGCATACTGGTGAGGATGTATTTTTATATTCATACGGTCCTCAAAAGCCAGTTGGTTTGATTCAAAACACGGACGTTGCAAAGACAATGGCGAAAGCGATGGGCTTTAATTTAGAAGAAGTAACAAACAAATTATTTGTAGAGAGTGAATTAGCCTTTAAGCAGAATGGTGCAACTGTAACAGTAAATAATACTAATGCAGTAAATCCTGTGCTCATAGTAAAACGTAATAATGTAACAGCTCAATTATTTGTTAACAAAAATATAATTCGAATTAAGAATAAAGATTATGAATTAGGAAGTGTTGTTGTAGAAAGCAATGGTAAATTCTATGTACCAGAAGAAGCAAGTCGTTTATTCATAAAGCATTCTCGTTAAAAAAACGCCAATTCCTTAGCAACTACTTAGGAATTGGCATTTTTGTGTAGATGAGATTTCACTTAAAAAAAGAGGAAAGAGAACCACAAATTCTAGAGTGAACTTCCTGTAAATTCACCTATTTATGTTTTTCATCCTAGAAAAAATATTTCTCAACATTTTAGTACTTTAAAAAGATTGAATATTCGTATTATAACGAATATTATATTGCTATCGGCAAAAATCGATAATTTGCAGACACTGGGGAGGAAATACATTGAAAAAGAAAAAGAAAAAGAAATTAAAACCTTTAGCGGTATTAACAACAGCAGCAGTGCTAAGTAGTACGTTTGCTTTTGGAAGTCATGCAGCGTATGCTGATACGCCACCATCTCTACCAATTGATGAACATTTAATACCAGAGGAACGCTTGGCAGAAGCGCTGAAGCAACGGGGAGTAATCGATCAATCTGCATCACAAGCTGAGACATCAAAGGCTGTCGAAAAATATGTTGAGAAAAAGAAAGGGGAAAACCCTGGAAAAGAAATCTTGACAGGAGATAATCTTACGCAAGAAGCTTCAGATTTTATGAAAAAAGTAAAAGATACAAAAATGAAGGAAAATGAACAGGCGCAGCAACCCGAAGTAGGATCAGTAGCTGGGCAAGGTCTAGGTTTGAACCCAGGAAAATTAAATGGAAAAGTACCGACTACACCAGCGAAGCAAGCTGAGTACAATGGGGCTGTTCGAAAAGATAAAGTACTTGTATTACTCGTAGAATTTAGCGATTTTAAGCATAATAATATTGATCAAGAACCGGGTTATATGTATTCTAAGGACTTTAATCGTGAACATTATCAAAAAATGCTATTTGGTGATGAGCCATTTACGTTATTTGATGGATCGAAGATTAATACATTTAAACAATATTATGAAGAACAATCTGGCGGAAGCTACACAGTTGATGGAACTGTAACGGAATGGCTTACTGTTCCAGGAAAAGCGTCAGATTACGGTGCTGATGCGGGAACTGGCCATGATAACAAGGGACCTTTAGGACCAAAAGATCTTGTGAAAGAAGCATTAAAAGCAGCGGTAGCAAAAGGTATCAATTTAGCAGATTATGACCAATTTGATCAATACGATCAAGATGGTGATGGAAATAAAAATGAGCCAGATGGAATTATTGATCATTTAATGGTAGTACATGCAGGCGTGGGTCAAGAAGCTGGCGGTGGTAAATTGAAAGATGATGCAATTTGGTCTCATCGTTCAAAACTAGGGTCGAAGCCATATGCGATTGATGGTACAAAATCTTCTGTTTCGAACTGGGGCGGAAAGATGGCTGCATACGATTATACAATCGAACCAGAAGACGGAGCGGTTGGTGTGTTTGCACATGAGTATGGTCATGATTTAGGCTTACCAGATGAATATGATACAAAGTATTCAGGACAAGGTGAACCAGTTGAATCATGGTCTATAATGAGCGGCGGTAGCTGGGCCGGAAAAATTGCAGGTACAGAGCCAACAAGTTTCTCACCGCAAAATAAAGAGTTTTTCCAAAAAAATATGAAGGGGAACTGGGCGAATATTGTGGAGGTAGATTATGATAAACTTCGCACGGGAATCGGTACTGCAACATATTTAGATCAAAGTGTGACAAAATCAAAACGACCAGGAATCATTCGTGTTAACTTGCCAGACAAAGATATAAAAAATATTGAGTCAGCATTTGGTAAGAAGTTTTATTACAGCACGAAAGGAAATGACATTCATACAACACTTGAGACACCAGTATTTGACTTAACGACTGCAAAGGATGCTAAGTTTGATTATAAGGCATTTTATGAACTGGAAGCGAAGTATGATTTCCTTGACGTATATGCGATTGCAGAAGATGGAACGAAGACACGCATTGATCGAATGGGTGAAAAAGATGTAAAAGGTGGTATAGATACAACGGATGGTAAGTGGGTTGATAAATCATATGATTTAAATCAATTCAAAGGAAAGAAAGTAAAACTGCAATTTGAGTATGTAACAGATATTGCAGTAGCTTATAAAGGATTTGCGTTAGACAATGCAGCATTAACTGTAGATGGAAAAGTTGTTTTCTCTGATGACGCAGAAGGCCAGCCAGCAATGACATTAAAAGGATTTACTGTGTCTAACGGATTTGAACAGAAGAAACATAACTACTATATCGAGTGGCGTAATTACGCTGGGTCTGATACTGCATTACAATATGCACGTGGTCCAGTATTTAATACAGGAATGGTTGTATGGTATGCGGATCAAAGCTTTACAGATAACTGGGTAGGCGTTCATCCAGGTGAAGGGTTCCTTGGAGTAGTAGATTCTCATCCAGAGGCAATCGTAGGAACATTAAACGGACAACCTACTGTGAAGAGCAGTACACGTTATCAAATTGCCGATGCGGCATTCTCATTTGATCAAACGCCAGCATGGAAAGTAAATTCACCAACTCGCGGTATCTTTGACTATAAAGGATTACCAGGAGTTGCAAAATTTGATGATTCTAAGCAATACATCAACAGCGTTATTCCAGATGCGGGACGTAAGTTACCTAAACTAGGATTGAAGTTTGAAGTAGTAGGTCAAGCTGAAGACAAGTCTGCAGGTGCAGTTTGGATCTATCGATAAAATAAAATGAAATGAAGAGGAGCTGCCATAAGCCGGTGAAACTGACTTATGGCAGCTCTTTTCTGCTTGTGTAAAAGTTTGTAGAAGTTCATTTTATAAATAAAACGCTCCATTTGTCCAATTATAGCGCTATTTGGGGAGTAAGTAATTTGTAAGCATTGAGTAAGAAAAAAGAGATTTTTATAGTATATAATATTTATTGCATCTACTTTTAACACCTGATACTAATAGTATGCTATAATATGAATTAGCAACAAAAAGGAAAGGAATTAGTAAAATGACATTAGAAAATACTAAAAATTTAAAAAAACAAGTTGCTCCGTATGAAAAATCAACAATTAAAAAAAGTGTGTGGCAACTTATTAACACAGTCGTGCCATTTGTTGTTTTATGGTATCTCGCTTATAAAAGTTTGTCTGTTTCTTATCTGTTAGCATTAGTTCCATCTTTGTTAGCTGCTGGTTTTATGACGCGAATTTTCATAATTTTTCATGATTGTACCCATTATTCATTCTTTAAAAGTCGACGTGCAAATAGAATAGTAGGTACATGTATGGGTGTGTTAACGTTATTCCCATTTGATCAATGGGGGCATGAGCATGCGATTCATCACGCTACAAGTGGTAATTTAGATAAGCGAGGTACAGGAGATATTTGGACGCTTACAGTCGATGAATATGTAGCTGCACCATTTAGACTTCGTTTAGCATATCGTTTATATCGCAATCCATTCGTTATGTTTGGATTAGGTCCGATTTATGTTTTCTTGCTTAAAAATAGATTTAACCGAAAAGGTGCAAGACAGAAAGAACGTATGAATACGTATTTGACGAATATTATTATCGTTGCTGTAGTAGCAATACTTTGCTGGGCAATAGGGTGGCAATCGTTTCTGTTCGTACACGGTACGATATTCTTAATAGCAGGTTCAGTAGGGATTTGGCTGTTTTACGTACAGCACACTTTTGAGGATTCTTATTTTGAAGAGGATAAAGATTGGGAATATGTAAAAGCGGCAGTAGAAGGAAGTTCATTTTATAAACTTCCAAAAATCTTGCAATTCTTAACTGGTAATATTGGATTCCATCATGTTCACCATTTAAGCCCAAGAGTACCTAATTATAAGCTAGAAGAGGCACACAATAATACGCTTCCGTTAAAAAATGTACCAACAATTACACTTGCTACAAGCTTACAATCACTACGTTTCCGTCTTTGGGATGAGAAAAGTAACAATTTTGTTAGCTTTAAAGATGTAAAAAATATAATTAAAAATAATGTTTCTGTTCGGGTGAAATCGGAATTATAATTTCATCGTCTATAAAACTCCCCTTAATCATTTTCGATTTAAGGGGAGTTTTTGTTATATAACGGATATTGAGGACGTGGAATACTCATGTGTAGGTATAAATTCAAGGATACGATAATCATATTATGTAAATAAGATAAAACATCATTATTTTGTATTATTGTGAAGGATATCATACATATATAATGGAAAGCAGAAGGTAGAGGAGAGTAATGATAAGAACAGAAACAACGTAATAAAATAATTCTTTCAAAAGGAAGGGGACAGGAAAGATGTTGAAATTACAAGGAAAATACAATGAAGCGAAAGTATTTACAAATAACGTTGATGAAACTGCGACTGGGCAGATTATTGATCTTTGTAATCAAGAATTTGTAAAGGATAGTCAAATTCGTATTATGCCAGATACACATGCGGGAGCAGGGTGTACGATTGGAACAACAATGACAATACAAGATAAAATTGTTCCTAATCTTGTAGGGGTAGACATTGGGTGTGGGATGGAAGTGGTTGTAATTGATAAGAAAAAAGAAGAAATTAATTTCGATTATTTAGACGAAACAATTCGTAAATTTGTTCCAAGTGGTTTTCATATCCGAGATAAAGAACATCGATTCTCAAAAATGATTGATTTTGATGGTGTGAGAGCACCATTTACATTACAACGCGCTCAAAAAAGTATAGGTACTCTTGGGGGAGGGAATCATTTCATCGAACTAAATGAAGACGACAAAGGGAATGTATATATTGTCATTCATAGTGGTTCTCGTAATTTAGGAAAGCAAATAGCAGAGTATTATCAGAACTTCGCATATGAACAACTCATTGATGTTACATCAATGAAAGATGAGATTATTAAGAGATTAATGAAAGAGGGGAGAGAAAAAGAAATACAAGAAACTTTACGTGGAATAAAGAAGCCTAATATTCGAAAAGAATTAGCTTATTTAGAAGGACAGGGATTCAAAGATTATATGAATGACATGAATATTGCTCAAAAGTATGCTGCGTTAAATCGTAAAGCAATGATTGATGAAATTGTCACTAAAATGGACTGGAAAGTAGCCGATCAATTTACTACAATACATAACTATATAGACATAGAAAATATGATTCTACGAAAAGGTGCTATTTCAGCTCAGAAAGATGAACGAGTCATTATTCCAATTAATATGAGAGATGGTTCAATTATTGCGTTTGGTAAAGGTAATCCAGATTGGAACTATTCTGGTCCGCATGGGGCAGGACGTATCATGAGTCGCAAGAAGGCTAAAGAATTATTGAGTCTAGAGGACTTCCAAAATACGATGACAGAAGTTTGGACTACATCGGTAGCAGAGAGCACAATTGATGAGGCGCCAATGGTATACAAGCCAATGAATGAAATTATCGAAAATACGAAAGAGACAATAGATATAAAGCATATTATTAAGCCATTATATAATTTTAAAGCGAATTAAAATGATAAAAGACCGCACATGAAGTGAAAGCCATGTGCGGTCTTTTATATAAGCAGGGTATTACATCGTCTCGCTAATTTTAGTCTCACTATTAGTGTTAGTAGAAATTCTTTTCTTAACTTTTAAGTGATAATAAGTGTAGCAAAAGATAATAAATGGTACAGTGCAATAGATTCCAAGTCGTTGTTCTGGGATAAAGATTAGACTGATTAATATAATGCCGTACAATCCAAAACCAAGTATTGGTACAAGTGGATAAAGTGGAGTTTTGAACTTTAAGTCTTCTAATTTTCCGCCGTCTGCTACATAATGTTTACGGAAAAAGAATTGAGAAACACAAATTGACATCCAAACGATGATTGTTATAACTCCAGAGATGGAAATTAGCCATAAGTAAACCGTTTCAGCAGCTACAACGCTTGTTAAAAGAGAAAAAGCAGAAATAGCAATTGTCATAATTAAAGCGTTTAAAGGTATTCCGCGCGATGACAATTTCTTTAAAAAGGCTGGAGCCATTTCATTTTTTGATAGTGACCAAAGCATGCGAGTTGCTGCGTACAATCCTGAATTGGCAACAGAAAGAACAGCAGTAAGAATAACAAAGTTCATAATATCAGCGGCATATGGAATACCGATATTATCAAATACAGCAACGAACGGACTTTTTGTTAATCCTGCTTCTTCCCAAGGAATTAAAGCAACGAGAACAAAGATTGCTAAGACGAAGAAAAACATCGTACGCCATATAATATTTCTAATAGAACGAGGTAAAGTTTTTGCTGGATCTTCACTTTCACCTGCTGCGATTCCGACAAGTTCTGTACCTTGGAAGGAGTAATTGACTGTAACCATTGTTAAAAGAATAGCGGCAAGTCCATTTGGGAATAAACCACCATGATTTACGAAATTTGAAAATAGCGGAGCTGGTTCGTCGCCTTTTAAATCAATAAAACCGAACATAGCGGCGCCGCCAAGAATAATAAAAGCGATAATGGCAGATACTTTTATACTTGAAAACCAAAATTCTGTTTCTGCATAACTACGAGCAGATAGTGCATTAATCGTGAAAATCGTAACGCCAAATATTAAACACCAAACCCAAACAGGAATATCAGGAAACCAGCGCTGCATTGTAATGCCGGCAGTTGTAAATTCAAGTCCGGTTGTATTCGCCCAGCTTAACCAATACAACCATCCGATTGTAAAGCCAGTTGCAGGATTAATAAACTTAGTGGCATATTCCTGGAAAGAGCCTGAAACAGGCATGGCTACAGCGAGCTCACCAAGACATAGCATAACGAAATACATTAATAATCCACCAGCAATAAAGGCAAGTACGGAACCACCAGGTCCAGCCTGACTTATAATAAAGCCAGATCCGTTAAATAACCCCGTTCCAATCACGCCACCGAGTGCAATCATGAATAAGTGTCTACTTTTCATCGTACGTTTTAATTCATTGTTTGTATTATTTACTTGCGCCATTGTTTTCCTCACTTTCGTAGTTGATAGAATAAAGCTTGATGTTTTTCCGTATTGTGGAATGTATTCCGTGATGTGAAATCTTGTTATAATTTTCAGATAATTAAAAAGAAAAGTCAATATTTTTTTGTTTACGCTTTCAAATTATTGTTCGCAACATATTTTTATTTTTAGAAAATTGAATAAATGGATTGATTTCATTTAGGATTTTTGTTAAATTGATAGGTAATTGAGCGTACTAACATATTACAAGTGAAGTAGAGGTGAGTTATGGTACAGTCCATTGATCGAGCGATAAGTATTATAAAGTTATTAAATTCTACTAATGAAAAAGAGTATTGGGCCATTTCTGATATAGCGGACAGAACACATCTCCCAGTTAGTACAGTACATAGATTACTTAATTCTCTAATCGAGCATGGGCTAGTTACGCAAATTTCAGAAACGAAACAGTACAAAATTGGGCCCATGTGGATGGAAATAGGATTACGCCAATTGGAGAAAGTAGACTACAGATCTGTGGCAAGAGAAGTGATGAAGCGATTAGCCTCTGAAGTGGAAGAAAGTGTGTATTTGAACATTCCAAATGGAACACATTCTATTATCATTGAAAGAATTGATAGCCCATTAAAAATTCGAGTTATTGATAATCTAGGGGAACAGATTCCTCTTTCGATTGGTGCCGCAAATAAAACGATGCTTGCCAATATGAAACAAAATGAGATGGAATATATTGTTGAGCAGCTACTTTCTGCTTTACCAGAACAAAAGCAAATTCTTCTTGAGCAAATAAAGCAAATAAGAAACGAAGGATATGCTGTCAGTTATGGAGAAAAAACAGAAGGGACAGCTTCAGTAGCTGCACCAATTATCGGATTTAATCATAAAGTAGTAGGAGCATTAAGTGTTGGGTTAATTAGTCATCGCATTAATGATGAGCGACTTTCTTTTCTTATTAGTAAGGTGAAACAAGCAGCTCATGAAATATCAATAAAAATCGGCAGTACATCAGAACTATAATTTTGATAACTGTCGTCATTTTTTATTCATATACTGGAATTCATTTTCATAATGCGGAAAAATAGGGGGATATATATGTCAAAGTGGCAATCAAAAGAACAATTGATTCAATTATTAAGCAGTCTTGTTGAAATTCCTAGTATTACAGGTACAGAAGCTGAAGTGATATTGCCAGACTTCGTTGTGGAACAATTATCTGATTTACAGTATTTCAAAGAAAATCCGCACCATTTGCAAAAAAATTCGACGGGGGACGGACGATATTTTGTTACAGCACTAGTAAAGAAAAGCGATCGTACAAAAAATACCGTAATTCTAGTAAGTCACTTTGATGTTGTAGATGTACAAGATTATGGAGTGTGGAAAGAAGATGCATTCAATCCTAAAAAGTTAACGTCTATGTTCTATGCTCATAAAGATGAGCTTCCAGACTATGTACGTGAAGATATAGAACAAGGAGAATGGTTGTTTGGTAGAGGAACAATGGACATGAAATGCGGTCTAGCTTTACAAATGGCAATGATTGAGCAAGCTTGCGAAGGAAAGTTTGATGGGAATGTTCTTTTATTGGCTGTACCAGATGAAGAAGTAAACTCGGTAGGGATGAGAGCTGCTGTTCCAAGATTACTAGAGTTAGCAAGAGAACATGATTTAGAGTATAAAACGGTACTAAATTCAGAGCCTATGTTTGCAAGACATCCTGGTGACCAAAATAAGTATATTTACACTGGTTCTATTGGTAAAGTGTTACCTGGTTTTCTTTGCTACGGAAAAGAGACACATGTAGGTGAACCTTTTGCAGGCTTAAATGGGAGTTATATGGCTTCATTAATAACAGCAGAATTAGAGTTAAATACAGACCTTTGTGATATTGTAGAAGGGGAAGCGAGCCCTCCGCCAACTAACTTACTTCAAAGGGACTTAAAGGAGGATTACTCTGTACAAATTCCGCATCGTGCCGTCACGTTATTTAATTTGTTTTTATTAGAAAAATCAATGACAGATGTCGTTTCATTGTTACGTCAAAAAGTAACGAAAGTAGCGGAGAAAATAGAAGAGAAATATGAAAAACAAGCATATTGTTTTTCTAAATATAATCCGTTTATACCGCCTAATATGAAGGTGAATGTATTAACGTATGAAGAGCTTATCGCTTATGCAATTGAACAACATGGGCAAGAGAAAATAGATGATATTCAATCTAGTATAATAAAAAATAGAGAAGAGAAAGATGATCGTGCGGTAACCATTGATTTAGTAGATAAACTAGCTATTTTATGTAAAGAAAAGGCGCCGATGATTGTACTTTTCTTTGCTCCGCCATATTATCCAGCTGTAAGTTCACGCAACAATCCGTTAATTAAAGAAGTAGTTACAGAAATGGAAAAGTATGCAAACTTCAATCATAACATTACATTTGAAAACCAAAACTATTTTGGAGGAATTTCAGATTTAAGCTATGTGGGCTTACAAAATCCATTACATTCAATGAGTTCACTTGTAGACAATATGCCACTATGGGATAAAGGTTACTCAATTCCACTTCAGGAACTAGAAGCATTTGACGTTCCAGTTTTAAATATGGGACCGGTAGGAAAAGATGCCCATCAATGGACAGAACGTCTAGATGTAAATTACGCATTTGAAACGCTATTAGACATGTTACCGATTTGTATTGAAAAATTACTTGTTTCTAATAAAATTACACAAGTATAGTAGGGAAGGGGTGATTGAAGTTATTTTAATATAATTAACAACTAAAACGGCCAAACTCAAGTATATTCGAGTTTGGCTGTTTATCATGTAGTGTATTTCTAATTACATTCATGTGAAGTTATAGTTTTACTTTTTCGTTTGACCAGATAGTTCAACAGACTTTTGGGTACAACGTTGCATAGCTGAAATGATGGCTGTTCGTAAGCCTTTTTCCTCTAAAGTTGCTACAGCTTCTATCGTTGTTCCGCCAGGAGAACAAACCATATCTTTCAATTCACCTGGATGTATTCCTGTTTCTAGTACCATTTTTGCAGAGCCTAATACTGCTTGAGCAGCGAATTTATATGCTTGATTTCTTGGCATGCCATCTAGTACAGCAGCATCTGCCATCGCTTCTATAATCATATATACGTATGCTGGTGAAGAGCCACTTACAGATGTTACAACATCCATTAACTTTTCACTTACGATCTCTGATTGACCAAAACTATTGAAAATGTTTAGCACATCTTCTAAATCCTTTTCTGTCACCATTTCATTTGGGCATAATGCAGACATTCCTTCTCCAACAAGAGCAGGAGTATTAGGCATTACTCGTACAACTTTTAATTTTTTATTAAAGGCATTTTCAGTACTTTCAATACTTTTACCAGCAGCGATCGTAACGATGATAGCATCGTTTTTTATCACTTCTTTAATTTCGTTAATTACTAATGGGTATAAGTCTGGTTTAATTGATAAAATTAAAATATCAGCATTTTTAGCGACTTCATTGTTGTCAGTAGTTATAGTTATTCCGTACTTTTCACTAGCATTTTCTAAATTCGTCGTGTTTAAATCTGAACACATGATTTTATTTGAAGACACTATCTTTTTGTTTAGCATCCCGCCAATTATAGCCATCCCCATATTTCCGCATCCGATGAATCCAATTTGTTTATCCATAATAATTCAATCTTGCTCCTTTTTTAATAAATTATATCATTTCGAAATTGTTATCTTAATATAACAATAACATCTCTGTGCAATATAAAGAAACATTCTAAGAGAATATATTCCTTTTTGCAATACGAAAAGATAAAAATTAATTATATTCAACATTCTGTAAATATATACACTATAATATAAGGTTTATACTTATAAATATGAGTTGAACTTATATCGATTTGTATTTTCATTCAGTAGGGAAATAATTCCATACAAGTAACTTGCAGCTCTATGTATTTTTAAAAATACCTCTTGACACCAAATCGAACTATGTCGCATAATATAAAAAAATTAAACAGTAAATCGTTGAAGGGAAATAGTACATATGTCTTCTTGCGAAAGAGAGTGGAATTCACCGGCTGAAAGATTCCTCGTATAGAATATATCGAACCTATCCCTGAGTCTTAAATGAAAGTTTAGGCGTTCGCCTGCGTTATAGGCGCCAAGTGGATATCTATGTATATCAATTAAGGTGGTACCGCGGAACAATGACCGTTTCGTCCTTTTTATTTTATGAAGGGCGAAGCGGTCATTTTTATTTTGCTCTTAAATAGGCTAGGTGCAGCACTCATTAGAATAGAAATCGCTGCAAGCTGTATGAATAGAAGTGTAATGTATAAAAAACTTTGATTTTAGACTTGGGGGATAAAAAAGTGAAGAAACAGCGAATAGTTGTAAAGATTGGGAGTAGTTCTCTGGCGGATAGTCATGGAGGCATTTCTAAAGAACAACTTTCAGATCATGTTGCCGCATTGGCTCGATTGAAAGAGGAAGGGCATGAAGTTTTGTTAATTACATCTGGGGCCGTTGCTGCAGGTTTTTCTGCTCTAGGATATCCTAGCAGACCTGTAACAATTAAAGGGAAACAGGCTGCAGCAGCTGTCGGACAAAGTTTATTAATGCAGGCGTACACGGAGGAATTCCGTAAATATGGTATTGTTACTGCACAACTTTTGCTGACGAGAAGTGATTTTTCTAGAAAAGAACAATATAGTAACGCATACGCTACGTTAGGAGAGTTACTAAACCGTTCTGCTCTTCCAATTATTAATGAAAATGATTCCATCTCTTTAGAGGAGTTAACGTTCGGTGATAATGATATGCTGTCAGCTTTAGTAAGCGGACTTGTTTCGGCAGATATGCTTATGATTTTTACAGATGTGAACGGTTTATATGATAAAAATCCTCAAAAAAATGAGGATGCGAAAAAATATTATTTCCTTCCTGAAGTTACAGAAGAAATTGCTTCTCTTGCTGGAGATGCTGGCTCAAAACTTGGGACTGGCGGTATGAAATCAAAAATTGATGCTGCAAAGACGGCGCTATCTCTTGGGGTAAGTGTATTTATCGGTACAGGACGTGGACAAGAGAAATTTGTTGATGTTTTGAAGGGGAAAGGTGACGGAACGTATGTCGGAAATGCCCCTCAAAAAGAAATGAAGATGAACAAGCAATGGATTGCCTTGCATTCGGTTGTTAGCGGTCAAATTGAAATAGACGCCGGAGCAACTACAGCTATCATTCAGCATGGTAAAAGTCTTCTTCCTGCTGGTGTTACAAATGTGTCAGGATTTTTCAAAGTTGGCGATGTTGTAGAAGTAATGACGCAACAAGGGCGCGTAATTGGAAAAGGACAATGCACATATAGCGCAGAGGAATTAAGAGAGATAAAAGGTATGCAAAGTCAACATATTCAAGCAAGAGGCGAAAGGCATAATTATGAAGTCATCCATAGGGATCATTGGGTTTCACTTTAAGATAATCTTAAAAAGGAGGAAATAAAAATGAATGAAGTGTTGGCAAAGGGGAAACGAGCAAAAGAGGTTGCTAGGGAACTTGTACTAAAATCTACAAATGAAAAAAACGAAGCACTTGCTGCAGTTGCAAATCAATTAATACATGAAACAGCTTATATTTTAGAGGAAAACAAACGGGATATAGAAGAAGGTAAGGCAAAAGGATTTTCTGATTCACTCCTTGATCGTCTTATGCTAACTGCAAATCGTATTATTGATATGACAGAGGGGATTAAGCAGCTAATTGAATTACGTGATCCTGTAGGAGAATGTGTAAGGGAATGGGAACGGCCAAATGGATTATCTATTCAGGAGATGCGTGTACCACTTGGTGTTGTTGGCATGATTTATGAGGCAAGACCGAATGTAACAGTGGATGCTGCTACAATTTGTTTGAAAACAGGAAACACAGTTATATTACGTGGTAGTTCTTCTGCTATTCATTCTAATAAAGCGATCGTTGCTGTTATTCACAGAGCGCTCAAACAAACAAGCTTACCAGAAGAAACTGTACAGCTTATAGAAGATACAACGCGAGATAGCGCAAAGCAGTTGTTTACAATGAATGATTATTTAGACGTTCTTATTCCAAGAGGTGGTAAACAATTAATCGATACTGTTGTGAGAGAAGCGTCTGTTCCAGTACTTGAAACAGGTGCGGGAAATTGTCATATTTTCATTGATGAAACAGCAGATAAACAAATGGCAATTGATATTATTATAAATGCAAAAACGCAGCGACCATCTGTATGTAATGCGATTGAAACGATTGTACTTCATGAGAAGTGGGCACAGCAATATGGTAGCGAGCTGTTCTCTTCTTTGAAAGAAAGAGGCGTGGAGCTACGTGGTGATCAGAGAGCATTGGCATTGGATTCTTCAATTGTACTTGCTTCAGAAGAAGACTGGGGGACAGAATTTTTATCTCTCACGCTGGCGGTTAAAGTAGTTTCTTCTATTGAAGAAGCGATTCATCACATAAATACGTATGGGTCTATGCATTCCGAAGCGATTATTTCAGAAAACGAGGAAAACGTCAGCAAATTTTTCGTATCTGTTGATGCAGCTGCACTGTATCATAATGCATCAACTCGTTTTACTGATGGATCTGAATTCGGATTCGGCGCTGAAATTGGCATTAGTACACAAAAGCTACACGTAAGGGGCCCAATGGGACTTCCTTCATTAACTTCTACAAAATATGTGATTCGTGGTAATGGACAAATTCGAAAATAAAAATAAAAGACACTCAATTTTCGTTTGGGTGTCTTTTATTTTTAAAATTATTTACCATACAAAAAGCCCAACGAGCATAGCGCTTAATAAGGAAACAGCCATTCCGCTCACAAGAAGCTTCCAAACATTTTTACCGATGACTGATGATTTTTCTCCGCCAAATAATGAATTGTAAGTTCCGTAAATCATACCTACTGTACTAAAGTTAGCAAAAGAAGCTAGAAATGTCGTTGCAACCGCAACTGTATGCGGTTGTAACGACTTTAAGTTTGATTTTAAATCCATCATTGCAACAAATTCATTCGTCGTTATTTTGATCCCCATTAGTTCAGCTACATACATAGCATCGCTGCCCGATAAACCGAGTAAAAAAGCGAAAGGACTAAAGATAATGGAGAAGATTTTTTGAATTGTTAAACCTGTTACAAAAAATCCTAAAATCCCATTTAAACATGCTGTTAAAGCTACATATCCAATTACCATAGCTAAAATAACGATAACCATATTCATCCCGACTAACATACTGTTGGAAATAGTAGAAAAGAAATCCTTTTTTTCATGTTTGGAAGGTGTGTAAACAACGTCTTCTTCTTTCGAAACTTCCACAGGATTTAATACATTGGCTAAAATTAAGGCGTTAATACAGTTTAATGGGATTGCGCTGAAAATATAAGTTGCTGGAACCATTGATAAATAAGCGCCAAGAATGGATCCGCTAACGCTACTCATACTCATAATCCCAAAAGTTAATAATCGATTTTCTTTTAAAACAGATAATTGATCACGAACAACCGCAAGTGCTTCGGTGTTTCCTAAAAACATCATTTGAATCGAAAAGAAGCTTTCTAACTTTGGCAAACGAGAAATCTTTGAAATAACTGCACCTACTTTATCAATAATCCAAGTTAAGATTCCAAAATAAGATAGAATATCGAAAAAAGTAATAACAAAGATGATAGGAAGTAATGCACTAAAGAAGAAATCAATGTGTGGACTGTCCATAGATGAAGGAAATGCAAATCGAATTCCTTCATTCGCACATGCCAGTAGCCAACTAAAAAATGACGCTATTTGATTAATAATAATACTGCCTAGCTTTGTGCCTAACATAAACCACGTAATAAAAAGCTCCAATATGATGAGAATTACAATCGGTCTCCATTTTATATGTTTTTTATTAGGCGAACATAAGAAAACGATTAATATGACAACGAAAACCCCTAACATATTCAATAAGAAATGCATCTCAACAACTCCTTGAAGATTATTATTTGTATATAAAAAAGCTCCTATTCTTTTTAATTTAGAATGAATGTATTTCAAAGTGAAATTTATTAATTCTAAAAATATAGAAGGATAAATTCGATAAAAATAGAATTTAATATATAGCAAACAAGGAGGGGATAAAAATGGAGGTTTATCACATAACGAGTAGAAAGAGGGAAACTTATAACGTTCGAGTGAAATATTCGATACTTTTCGAATGTGCACTTGGCATTGCAGCAATTACTCATAAGAGGTTAATTGATACTCTTGAAAAGAGTCAAAATGAATGGGAAGAAATTAAGAAATCATTAACAGAAGAAATGAGAGAGCACTTACAATTTGTCGAAGAACATAATACGTGGAAAGCATTGCTTCAGTTGTTGTATGAAGAGGATTTTCAGGACTTAGCACAGTTTCATGGTAAAATCGATTCGCTTTCAGAAGTAGATTTGAAATATATATGTTTACCGTTTTTAGGGGAGAAGTATGAAGAGAAAAGACATTTAGCAGCAAGTGGAAATGTAACTGCAATATATGAACTAGAGGAGCTGACACAAGGTCATCAGTTTTTCTCTACATATATTCGTTTTATATGTAATGTTGATGTACAAGTGCTGAAACCTCATTTAATCGCTGTAATGACAGGTTGGTATGAGAGTGTTATTCAGAAAGAGGAAGAAGAAATACGTTCTATATTAAAACGAGACTATGAAACAAAGGTTGAAATGAATAAAAAGATGAAACCAGAAGAGTTCGTCGAGTGGGCTACAGGTGGCGTTATTTATATGCCAGAGCCAAGTGTTCATCACGTACTTCTTATTCCGCAAATGACGTACAGACCGTGGAATATTGAGGCCGATATTGAAGATACGAAAGTATTCCATTATCCAGTTGCAAACGAAAGTATTCATCCTGAAGATCCATATGAACCGAATTATTTTTTAGTTCAAAAACATAAAGCTCTTGGAGATGAAGCGAGGTTACGTATTGTAAAAATGTTGTTCGAAAAAGAACGAACATTGCAGGAAATTACAGAAAGACTGCAACTTGGTAAATCGACTGTACACCACCATTTGAAATTGTTACGTGCAGCGAAGTTAGTGGATATACATGATGGGAAATATGTATTAAGGAAGAAAGCAGTACAGTCTTTAGCGAAGGAATTAGATATGTTTTTGAATAGATAATTAACAACGAGAATGTACATAAAGGGAGGAATATAAAAGAAAAGTTGGTGTATGAAATTGAAAAATGTATTGAAAAATCGTTCGTTCTTTTTTATGTGGATTGGTAGTGCAATTTCAGAATTAGGCGGGGGTTTCGGAACGTTATGTAATTCAATTCTAGTATATGAGTTAACAGGATCGGAAATGGCTTTAAGTAGTATGTGGTTATTATATTTCATCCCATCACTCATACTGCAATTAATCAGCGGCCCATTTATTGATAAATGGAGCCGGAAGTGGATTATGATTTTTTCACAATGGATACGAGCGTCCGTATTCTTATTACCTTTGGTGATGTTAGTTTCGGGTAGTATAGAAGTTTGGCACATTTATGTTGTTCAAATTGTAGTGGGACTTATTACACCACTTTATACACCTGCAAGTCAAGCCATTACACCAAGCATTGTAAGGAAAGAACAACTTCAAGATGCGAATGCGTACATTGATGGAATGACTCGACTTATGATGTTTCTTGCGCCAGTATTAGGTGGAGTAGTCATTCATTTCATTGGAACAGAACTTACATTATCTTTCGTATGCATTTGTTTATTTGTTAGTGGCACTTTCTTACTTTATATAAAAGAAAATAGAACGTCGCAACCTATTCGGAAAACGTGGCTTGGACAGTTTCTTCACGGTTTTACATATTTTTTTACAAAACCAATCATCGTTTGGCTCGGTGTCTTTCTTACTTTCGTGCAATTTGGAGTTGGGGTAACGATGGTTACAAATCTTCCTTATATAAAAGACGAGCTGTCAGGGGGATATGCGGAATTTGGTTATTTTATGGCCGGATTCCCGCTTGGCTATGTAGTTGGATCTATACTAGTCGGAAAAGTAACATATAAAAGCAGGCGTATACTTATGCTTGGAGGATTGTTTATCGGGGGACTCACATACATTTCGCTAGGTTTTAACCACAGTATTGTAATGGCGATAATAATTGAAATAGTTGCAGGTGTTTGTATTGCCTTTTTCAATGTTTATAATACGACGATATGCCAAAAATCAGTTCCGAACAATATGATAGGACAAGTATTTTCAGTACGATTATTTTTCATACGATCCGCTATGCCGTTAGGTGTGTTAGTAGGGGGAATATTGAGTGAAATGTGGGGAGTAAGAGCACTATACTTTATTATCGGTTCAATTATATGTGTCACCTCTTTAATCGGAATATTACTCCCATATTTCAAATTTTTAGATGAGGCGATAGAAGAGAAAACGGCATAATTCAAACTTTATAATTGAAAATAATTATCATAATCAACTATAATAGAAGAATAGTAGTATTCGTATTATAAAGAGGGAGTGGGATATATGTTTATTGAAACGAAAACATTTACAGTAAAAGAAGGTACATCAAATATAGTTGTAGAACGTTTCACTGGAGAAGGAATTATTGAAAAATTTGAAGGCTTTATCGATTTAAGTGTTCTTGTGAAAAAAGTAAGACGCGGCGACGAAGAAGTTGTCGTTATGATCCGCTGGGAATCTGAAGAAGCGTGGAAAAACTGGGAAACAAGTGAAGAACATTTAGCAGGTCATAGAGCGAGTCGGGGTAAGCCAAAACCAGATCATATCATTAACGTTGATCACTCAGTTTATTATGTGAAATCATCGAAAGCGGCTTATCAACAGTCGTAATATATATATGTAAAGGTAGAGGATATTTGTTTAGTAATAAACAAATATCCTCTTTTTTGATTTATAGTAAAATATGGATGTGATAAATGTTTATTTGTAAATGGAGGTAAATGAAGTGAAAAGAATATTACTAATGACATCTTTGGCAACGATATTATTATCAGCGTGTAGTATTAATAATGTGAAAAAAGAAGTATTTAAGAATGAGGAAGAAAAACGTGAAAGCAGTGCAAAAATAGTAGAGCAGAAGGAGTATATCATTATTGATAAGAAACATAATGATATATTTCTAAAAGATGCTAGCTCAAATAAAGAAGACAGTGTGAAAGTAAGTTTAAATGATTTAAACTCAACAAAATGGAAGGCGCCTAAAAGAAACGGTATCCTAGATATAGGTGATCATATTTCTTTGGAAAAAGAAGAGGGTAAATATACACCTACATTAGTAAAAGATCTTGTTGGTGAAATAAAATATGATGGTACAATTAAATATAAAATTTTAGAAGCAACTAGTAAATCAGTAAAGTGGTTTCCGCTAAATAAAGAGAACAATGGAGGATATGTTCCGCCAGAGATGGTAAAAGTAGTGAACGCTTCGAAAATAAAAGCTGGAGATATTGTAACGATTCAAGATAAAACAAAAAGCAGTGAAGATGTAATTGTATATGAACTGACTATTGTTGAATAAGTATGTAGAAGATGAAAGATATAAGAGAAGTAAAATATATAGGTAACGAATAACTCCTTAATAATGTGTGTGGAGGTTACAAATGTTAGAAGCACAAATATTTAAACATGAACAACATAAAAAATTAGTGCAAACCATAGTAGCGGAAATCTTGTGTACGGAAAAGGTAAATGGATTTATGCTAATTGGATCTGTCGCAAGAGGTGACGCATATCCTGATTCGGATTTAGATTTTTATATTCTTTTACAAGAAGGACAAAAGAAGAAATTTCATTCTGAAATGAGAGAAGATATTTTAGTTGAATATAAGAGTGCAGATTTTAATCAAATTCAAGTAAACTTTAAAAACAATCCGATGGAACTATACTCATTTCTAGAAGGGAAAACTTTGTTTGATAAAAGCGGTGAGTTAAAAAAATTAAAGGAAATAGCTACATATGAATTTGAAAACTATCGAGTTTCTAGCGACAAAATGAAGGGTATTTCTCATTGGTTGCATAGTTCGTTAATTAAAATTCAATCTTAATGCAAGAAAATCTAGAGAACCAAGCATGTTTCCCATATGGTACAGTACGAAACGATTATAAGTAGTACAGTGATATAAATAGGAGGTTACCACTATGACAGATGTATTTAAAGATATGGCGTTCCAGCTAAAAACGGAACGACTCGACCTGAAGATGTGGGAGGAATCCGATGCAGTCTGGCTTAGAAAACTAATTGGTGAACGTGGAGTGGAAATGCCAACCATTGAATCTGTTCGTAGCTCTCTTATCGAAATGCGCAAGAATGCAACTGAAAATGGTATTTCTCTTCTCACAATTCGTAGACGAGACGAAGGCGATTTCATCGGATACTGTGGCTTAATCATCGGTCGTTCTACGCTTGAAGAGCCGGAGATTGCATACGAATTGTTCAAAAGTGCTCATCGCAAAGGTTATGCGACAGAGGCAGCATCAGCAGTGCTGGAAGCTGCGATTGCTACGGGGCGCCATAGACTTTGGTCTACTGTAGGCGCTTGGAATACTGCGTCTTTTCGGGTATTAGAAAAGTTAGGGTTTCATCGGCATCACAGTACTTATGGTGAACGCGGTGAGATTGTTTGGAATGTTCGCGATCTGTAGGTTAAATTCGAAATAATGAAAAATGTAAAAGAAAGCCCATATGTTAGATTCCTCAGTAATCTAACATATGGGCTTTTCTTTTAAATGCAATAGTTTGCTCGTTTGTTTTAATTTTTTACATCTTCGTATAATTGGAGTGCCTCTTTCACATTCAATCCATTTTTCACAATACCATGTATCGCTTGAATCATCGCAGCTGGATGTTCAGATTGCCATATGTTTCGGCCCATATCTACGCCGATTGCCCCTTCTTGTAGTGCATTGTACGTAATGTTTAATGCGTCTTCAATTGAATCCAGTTTTGGCCCACCAGCAATTACGACTGGGGCAGGGCATGTGCTCGTAATTTTTTCGAACCCTTCGCAGTAATACGTTTTAATAATGTCAGCACCCATTTCAACACATACACGGGAAGCAAGTGCTAGAAAGCGAGCTTCACGTTTTTGTAGTTCTTTCGCAACGGCGGTAATGCCGAGTACTGGCAGACCATAATCGTGAGCTTCTGAAACTACGTTTGCGAGATTCGTAACCGTTTGTGTCTCATAGTCGGACCCGACGAAAACAGACACACCTACGCCAATCGCGTTTTGTTTTACTGCTTCTTTTACAGGTGTAACAATTGTCTCATTCGCTAAATCTTTACCGACGACAGTAGCCCCGCCAGATACACGCATAACCATCGGTGTACTGCAGTTTTCAGGAATGCAGGAGCTAAGTACACCACGCGTCAAAAAGAGAGAATCCGTATAAGGAAGTAAGTTTTTAACTGTTTCAAGTGGCTGTTCAAGCCCATGAATTGGTCCTAAAAAGTAGCCGTGATCTATCGCTAACATAACCGCTCTGCCATCAGGTAAAATTGTATTTAATCGATTTTTAAATCCCCAAGTCATTCGAAATCACTCCTTCGTTAATGTTGGATTTTCCGTTTGTACCGTATCTTTACTTGGTAAATGTGGTGACTTAATAAAAACTGCTTTAAAAGGTTTGTCAGAATGGTTAATAAGATAGTGAGATTCATGTGGGCGAACTTGCAGGACATCCCCTTGTTTAATTGGAACTCTTTCGTTATTTACATAGAAATCTATTTCACCTTCTAATGCATAGAAGACCTCTTCGCACGTTGTATGATAATGGTTTTGAAACTCTTGCCCAGGCTGAATGACAACAAGGCCTAAATCAATATTCGGCCCTTGTATTAAATATTTCGGCCCATTATCACCGAAGCGATAAGAGAAATCATTTTCATTCGCTTTTAACATACATTTCACTCCTTTATCCCGTATTAACGGGCAGTAAAACTCCCATCTCAAAATTTGTCTGGAGCAAAGAAGGTAGGTGGAGATCAACTGCCCGTAAAAGCCTGATTGGTTCAGCTAATAATCAGTGGGGGAGGAACAAAAACCCCCACTGATTAAAGTTTCACTTTATGTAATCTGTTACAGTGCACCAGGCGCAATCCACATATGTGAAGTGAGCCCTTTATCAGCTAAAGCGAGCTGACTGTCATACACAGTTTTCCATGTTTCATAGAACTCTTTATATAGTTCGTGATTTTCAGTAACTGGTTCGAATGTTTGCTCCCACTGTACAAACTCTTCGGCAGTTTCTTCCATAGATGCATATATGCCAGCGCCAACTCCAGCAGCAATTGCAGTTCCTAAAGCAGCTGCTTCTTTTACAACAGGTACTTTTACAGGAATACCAAGGACGTCTGATAGAATTTGTGGCCATAGTTTTCCTTTAGCGGCACCCCCAGCAAAAACGACTTCAGAAGGGAATGCCCCTGTGAGATTTTCTATTAATTTTAAGTTTCCAAGTGTAACGAAGGCTGCATTTTCTTCAATAGCACGGAACAGTTCTTTTTTTCCGCATTTGTCAGCATCTAAACTTAAATTTAAAAAAGAAGGTGCGGCATGACGCCAAGAAATGTAGTTCATAACGTTTGAAAAAGTAGGGATAATGCCATGTGAACCGACAGGTACGTCTTTCGCTTGTTCTTCTAGTAATTCATAAGCATCTACACCGAGTTTGTCAGCAAGTTTCTTTTCCTCTTGGCAAAAAGCGTCTCGAAACCAGCGCATAACGAGGCCTGGGAAAAAGGCAATCGTTTCGTATTGCCATAGATTAGGTACGACGTGACAATTTATACGAATCGCAGCTTGTGGATCTGGTATTGGCTCAGTAACATTCACTTCTTGTTGCCAAAAACTACCTCCGCATATTAATGTTTGATTCGGTTTCACGACTCCAGTTCCGAGCGATGCCATTTGAGCATCTCCGCCCCCGGCTACGACAGGAATTCCTTCACGTAATCCAGTTAATGCTGCACACTCTTTTGTAACGTTGCCAATTACTGTACCAGCTTCATTTACTGTTGGTGAAAATGGCAATGTTAAACCACACTTGATAGCGATATCGTTATCCCATACTCTATTTTGTAGGTCAAAAATACCGGATGTACATCCGTTTGAAGGATCGATTTGTAGTACGCCGCTTAATTTATATAAAATCCAATCGTTTAACATCGTAAAAGAATGAATATTGCTATAGACTTCTGGTTCATGTTTTTTAATCCAAAGTAGGCGGGGTAAAGCGCCTAATGAAAAAGTTTGACCAGATCTAGTATATAAATCTTCTTCAAGATGTGACCGTATTTCTTTTAGCTCACTAACTTCAGCGGACGCGCGCCCATCAACATTTGCGCAAGCCCATATTTCTTGCCCATCTTTATCATATAAAACAAAACCTTCTCGCATACTAGTAGCGCTAATAGCTTGAATGGAAGAGGGCGAGATATTGCTCCTTTGTAAAACTTCTTTCGTGCATTGTTGTACTAGCTTCCAGTTTTCTATTACATCAAAATTCATAGAACCTGGGTAACGAGGATCTGTATTATGAACCCATTCTTTTTGACTGACAGCAATTTGATTACCTAGTAAATCAAAAAGAACAGCTCTAATGCTTCCTGTACCAGCATCAAAAGCTAATAAATGAGACATTAACAATCACCATCCTTTCGTAATAAGGAGAGGGCCGTTTCCTCATCGGTAATTAATGTATGAATAAACTTTCCTTTTAAGGCACCATAAATTGCGTCTATCTTTTCTGTACCTCCAGCAACACCAACAACATGTTTCATTTTGCGCAGAATCGAGAGCGGCGTACCGATTAGTTGATTATGATGTGGGAGCTTTAATAAATCACCATTCGTATTGTAAAACTGTCCTAAAATATCGCCAGCACCGTTTTGACTACGAATATATGTCATCTCACGTAGTGTTAATTTTTCTTCTTTTACAATCGTAGCGTCTTGAGATAATCCTCCAATACCGACAACTGCTGTATGTGCAAGTGAAGCGACATGAAGCATATCTTTTACACTCGGTTCTGATAGAATACTTTGTGCCATTTCGGTTGTAGATGCTAGAAACGGCGTAGGGATAATGTGAAGATCGCCTTGCATGTAGTGTAAATAGTTTTGTTTTCTCGAGAGATAGTGATTTACTCCGCCTGTTAACGTTACGATTGAAAGATTAATAGAAGTCTCAAAATGAATGTTTTCTAGCATTTTGCTAATTGTTTCTCCCCATCCGATACCGAGTAAATCGCCTTGCTGGAGATGAGTTTCTAAATATTGTGCAGCAGCTTTTCCGAGAGAAGCGTGATAATTGTTTACTGGGGTCGGGATAATAAAAGCATCTTTTAAGTGGAATTTTTTCATTAAGTCACGCTCAATACTTAAACAGTGTAAACCAGTCCCTTTTACGTGAAATGTAACGATACCTTCACTTCGCGCCTTATCTAATAACCGGACGACTTTATTTCTTGAAATATGAAGAAGTGAAGCGATCTCCTGTTGTGTTAATTGGTCTTTATAATAGTACCAAGCTACTTTAGTTAATAAATTCTCTTCAAAGTTCAGCTGAGTCATACTCTTCATCCCTTTCAACAATTGACCACTGCTTAAACATATGTGCCATATATTTTGTTTATTCCAGTTGAAACGATGAATAGTATGTAGAAAAAAGTGTTCTAGATATGAAAAAAGGAATATACAATGCTACAAAACAAGTAGAACAAATAATCATTTTCTCAAAAAATGTTCTGGATAAAGGCAGGTGACATCAAGTGGAGAACATACCTTTATTACAAGTAAATAAAATGAGTAAGGCGTTTTCAAATCAACTTGTATTAAAAGAAGTGAACTTACAAGTAGAGCGCGGAGATATATACGCTTTAGTTGGGGGAAATGGCGCCGGGAAATCAACATTAATGAAAATATTAACGGGGTTATATTCGTATGATGATGGAGAAATGTATGTAAAAGGAACGAAGCAACAGTTTTCAAATCCGTCAGAAGCACACCGAAAAGGTATTTATTTAATACCGCAAGAACCGCTCATTTTTCCGCATATGACTATTGAAGAAAATATCTGTATCGGGTTAACAGAAAAGAAAAAGAAATTAAGAGTACAGATTGAGCAATTGATTAAAAGTCTAGGGTGGGATATTGACCTTAATGAACTAGGAGGATCATTATCGATTGCGCAACAACAGTTAGTAGAAATTGTTAGAGGATTAATACGAGAAGCTGAGATTCTTATTTTAGATGAGCCAACATCGACATTAACAACTCACGAAATTAAGAGTCTTTTTGTGTTGATGAAAAGTTTACAAGAAAAAGGAATTGGGATGATTTATATTACGCATCGCTTTCCAGAAATCTTTGAAATTGCTAACAAAGTAGCAATACTACGTGATGGAATGATTGTAAGCCAAGGTGACGTATGTGACTATACATATGACATGCTGATGGAGGGGCTATTGCCAAAAGGGTATAAACAGAAAGAGAAAATAGAAGTAGTTCAAGAGACAGCAAGGACGAAAAAAATATTAGAAGTGATCGATATAACGAGCCACGCATTCAAAAATATATCATTCACTGTACATGCGGGTGAGATTGTAGGTGTTGCTGGCATTATAGGATCTGGCAGGACTGAATTAGCAGAAGCGATATTTGGATTGAAAACTATAAAATCAGGGTCTATCTTATTAGAGGGAAAATCAATTGATGCGTGTTCTTTGCATAAAAGGCTAGAAGAGGGACTGGTTTATGTGCCAGAGGATAGGGCGAGGAATGGAATCTTCTCAATTGCTTCTGTTAAAGAAAATATTGCAGCAGCAAGTTTACAGCAAAATAATCGCTTTTTTATAAATCAAGAAAAAGAAAGCGCTTTAGTTAATTCATTTATAGAACAGTTCCGAATTGTTATACAAAATATGAATGAAGAACTGGCATCTTTATCAGGAGGTAATCAGCAGAAGGTCGTGCTTGCGAAGTATCTCGCATGTAATCCTAAAATTATTATTCTTGATGAACCGACTCGTGGAATTGATGCGAAGGCAAGGCTTGAAGTGTATGAGACGATAGAAAAAATGAAAAGGGAAGGACTCGCAATATTATTAATCTCTTCCGATGTTGAAGAAATTGTGCAATTAGTAAACCGTGTATATGTAATGCGAAATGGGCGATTTGTTTCTCATATGGAAAAAGAACAACTAAGTGTGAATGAAGTTACACGCCTTGCACACGGAGGTGTAGCGGAATGAAACGCATGTTAAAAATGCATGAAACGTCTATCATACTGTTACTACTAATTTATATAGCTATTGTAGGAATAATAAACCCTAGTTTTATTCAATTTAACTCGTTATCTTTACTGATAAAATCAAGCGTTATTTTAGTCATGCTAGCAATTGGCCAATCGTTCGTCTTATTTACGAAAAATATAGATGTATCAGTTGGTTCAAGCATGGGGTTAAGTGCAGCCGTTTGCGGAATGTTGTTAACGGATGGATATCATGCATCTTTGTCCATACTTGCTGCTATTTTACTTGGTGCTATTCTCGGTTTTATAAATGGAATTGGTGTTGCGAAGTTTCGGGTACCTGCCATTATTATGACATTAGGTATGTTAGGGGTCATTAGAGGTGCGATGTTAATCTTTACAGGTGGAAAATGGATTGAAGATATACCAAACGATTTTAAGCAACTGTCATCGATTATCATACTTGGTTTGCCGATCATTGTATGGGTTGTTCTTATTATTTTACTACTACTATACTTCTTTTTAAGGAAAGTGCCATTTGGAAGATACTTTTATGCGGTAGGTGATAATGAAGATGGCGCGAGACTTATTGGTATACCTGTTAATAAAGTGAAGATATACGCGTTTATAATTTCAGGCATAAGTGCTGCGCTCGCTGGTTGCATATTTGTTATGAATATCGGATTCGTTCCAAATCAAACAGGAACTGGGATAGAACTACAGGTTATCGCAGCTGCTGTACTAGGAGGAGTTCATTTAAAAGGAGGAACGGGTTCTATAGTTGGAGCTGCATTAGGAGCGATATTTTTAGAGGCGATAAGCAGTTCACTCGTCTTTTTAAAAATACCAGCATTTTGGAATAATGCTATTTCAGGTTTCTTATTATTACTAATCGTCATATTAGATAGCGTTATGAAAAAGTGGAAGGCAGAAAGGAGGATGAATCTATGAAGTATGTATACAGATGGGAAGGTGTTCTAATCGTATTACTTCTTTTAGAATTCATTCTCTTTAGTTTTATAAATAGTGATTTCTTAAATATTAGTAATCTCCTTTTTAGTACAAATGATTTCCTATTTATCGCAATTGCGGCGATACCAATGACTTTCGTTATAGTAACAGGAGGAATTGATGTATCGGTCGGCTCCATAATGGGTCTCACTTCGATCTTAATCGGTGTACTTTGGCTGAACGGAATACCTATTTTGTTTGCTGTCATAATAGCCCTAATAATTAGTTGCCTAGCAGGCACTTTAAACGGACTTATTATAAAAATGACAGATGTCGAACCACTCGTCGTTACACTCGGAACGATGTTTTTATACGGAGGAATTGCACTCGTCATTTCAGGAGGGGCAGGTGCTTCTGGGTATGAAGGAATAAGTGGTTTACCTGACACATTTGTACAACTAGCAAACGGTAGTTTTATAGGAATACCGAATTTATTATGGTTACTAATTATATTAATGATTTTATGCACGATATTGTTTCATCGCACCATATATGGGCGCCACGTAAAATTAACAGGTGCGAACGAAAATGCAGCCAAATACACCGGGATTAAAACAAAAAAAGTAGTCATCATCGCTTACATACTTTCCGGATTAGGGGGTGGATTAGGAGGCGCTTTCTTAACTGCCTATTTCGGTTCCGCACGTGCTGATATGGGAAGTGAAACAATATTACCAATCATTACAGCAGTCGTGTTAGGCGGGACACTTATTACAGGGGGAAAAGGAAGTATTATCGGTACTGTACTTGCGAGTATTTTTATAGGACTCATGCAGTATGGTTTGCAAATGACGGGTTTAACAAATGAACAATCTAATGTAGTTATTGGTATTATTCTTATTCTTTCAGTTATTATGAGGCATTTCAAATTACATCAATTCACACCGCGGAAAAGAAAGAACTTGCATAAGGGGGAAATGTCATGAAGAGAAAATTAGGGATTGTATTCATTGTATGCATTTGTTTAATCGGTTTAATCGCTTGCTCTAGTCAAACCGCAGATAAGAAAAAAGCTGATGATGTGAAATTTGCATTTATCCCAAAATTAACTGGAGTTGGCTTCTTTACATCAGGGGGTGAAGGAGCAAAAGAGATGGGAGATAAGTTAGGCGTACAAGTGAAATACGATGGACCATCTGAAGCGAGTGTTTCGGGTCAAGTAAAATATATAAACAATTTCATTAACCAAAACTATGATGCACTTATGGTCTCTTCTACGTCAGTAGATGGTCTATCGCAATCATTGCAACGTGCTAAGAAAAAAGGCATGACGGTGTTGACATGGGATTCTGATGTCAATCCGAAAGACCGTTCCTTTTATATAAGCCAAGGAACACCGGATCAACTTGCTAACTTATTAATTGAAATGACTTCTAAGCAAATTGGAGATAAAGGAAAAGTAGCCTTCTTTTACTCTAGTCCAACAGTAACGGATCAAAACCAATGGGTAACGAAAGCGAAAGAAATTATTAAAAAGAAATATCCGAACTGGGAAATTGTAACGACGCAGTACGGTGAAAATAATGCACAAAAGTCTTTGTCGGTAGGGGAGAATATTTTAAAAACGTATCCAGATATTAATGCAGTCATTTGCCCGGATGCAACGGCACTTCCAGCAATGGCACAAGCAGCTGAAAATTTAAAAATGGATAAAAAAGTAGTCGTAACTGGCTTCTCTACACCAAACGTGATGCGTGATTACGTAAAACGAGGAACAGTAGCGCAATTTGGTTTATGGGATGTCAAACAACAAGGTGCACTCGCAACGTATGTAGCAAATGAAATTGTTGTAAAAGGGAAGAAGTTAAAAGTGGGGGATAGCTTCGAAGTAAAAGGAATTGGAAAAGTAAAAGTAGAGCCAAACTCCATTCAAGGATATGACTATGAGGCAGAAGGGAACGGAATTATCGTACTACCAGAACGAGTCGTATTTACAAAGGATAATATTGATAAATATAATTTCTAGTAACGAAAAAACGTCCGAATGTATCGGACGTTTTTATTTCTTCATTAATTATGAACCGTTTCTTTTTCATTTAATCCAAGCGTACGACCTGTAGAAGTGTGAAGGTCTTGGAACAATCTTGGATTTTCAGTTAGTGAAATGCCGTAAGAAGGAATCATTTCTTTTATTTTTCCTTCCCATTCTACCATTCGGCTTGGGAAACATTTTTCTAATACTTCAAGCATAACATGAACGGCAGTAGAAGCACCCGGTGATGCACCTAGTAACGCCGCGATTGATCCATCAGCCGCACTAACAACTTCAGTACCGAATTGAAGTGTTCCTTTACCGCCAGCGTCAGTATCTTTAATTACTTGTACACGTTGACCAGCAACTACAACATCCCAATCTTCACTTTTTGCGTTCGGAATGAATTCGCGTAATTCTTCCATACGTTTTTCATGTGATAACATAACTTGCTGAATTAAGTATTTTGTTAATCCCATTTCTTTTACACCAGCAGCTAACATCGTTAAGACGTTATTCGGTTTTACAGAACCGATTAAGTCAAGGTTTGATCCAGTTTTTAAGAACTTAGGAGAGAACCCTGCGAACGGTCCAAATAGTAAAGCTTTTTTATTGTCTATATATCTCGTATCAAGGTGAGGTACAGACATTGGCGGAGCGCCAACTTTAGCTTTACCGTATACTTTTGCATGATGTTGCTCTACAACTTTTTGGTTTTTACATACCATAAATAGTCCACTTACTGGGAATCCACCGATATGTTTTGATTCAGGAATACCAGTCTTTTGTAGTAGAGGTAGACTACCGCCGCCGCCGCCGATAAAGACGAATTTTGCAGTATGATGCTCGATTTTACCACTATTCATATCGTGTACTTTTACTTCCCACAAACCATTCTTCGTGCGTTTAATATTTTCGACACTATGTTTGTAGTTTAGCTCGACATCTTTCGTTTTTAAGTAATCAAACAGCATACGTGTTAATGCACCGAAGTTAACATCAGTTCCAGAGTCAATCTTCGTTGCAGCCATCGGTTCATTAGATGTACGACCTTCCATAATGAGTGGAAGCCATTTTTTTAATGTTTCAGGAGCATCGGAAAATTCCATTCCTTGAAACAGTGGATTTTTTGAAAGCGCTTCAAAACGGTTTTTTAGAAACTGAACATTTTTTTCACCTTGTACTAAACTCATATGAGGTAGAGGCATAATGAAATCTTGTGGATTACGAATTAATTTGCTTTTTACAAGATATGCCCAAAATTGTCTTGAAAGCTGGAATTGCTCATTCACTTTTACAGCCTTACTAATATCTATAGATCCGTCAGATTTTTCGGAAGTATAGTTCAGTTCGCATAGTGCAGAATGCCCTGTACCTGCATTATTCCATTCGTTAGAGCTTTCTTCCCCGGCACTTGCAAGTTTTTCAAAAACTTTAATTTCCCATTCAGGTGCTAATTCTTTTAGTAATGAGCCCAACGTTGCACTCATAATTCCTGCACCAATTAAGATAACGTCTGTTTTTTGCTGCATGTTGCTCATGATAATCTCTCCATCCCCTATATTGGCAAAAAAGAGTAGGTGTTTTCTATGTCTAAGCCGTAAAAGAGAAACACCGCCTAGGCCCCACCTAGGTATTTACCTTTTTTGTCTCAATTATATAACCATCTCATACTCTATTATAATAATTAATAGACTAAAATATCTAGTGTTATCTGATAATTTTAAACTATTTAACGTTTTATTCGCCAAAAATCTTATTTAACAAGCTCTTTTAAGGTGATAAATAGAAAAAAATTACAGTTTGAAATTATCTCGAAAAAGCTTACATATCCAAAAGTGGGTAGAAAGGATACCTTTTTATGGGATTTTTGCTCTAATTATTGTATGATTATTCTGAATATTAAAAGGAGGGATACACATGCGTACACAAGAACAAATCGCAAACTTATTTCGAAATTTTTCAATAAAGGAATGTAAAGGGTCAAGTGACTTATATGAATATTTATCAATGAAAATTGCTGAAGATGAGGAAGTACTTACACTATCGTCCTATGCTCAGGTAGGTCAACCAGTCCCAAACTTATTATTAGGTGCCGTACATTATTTATTACTAACAGGGAAAGAACATCCTTTAAAAACGTATTACAGTAGTTTAGTTGAAAATAAGAATACAAATTTAGATAAAGCTTTTGCTCATTTTAAAGATTTCTGTAAAATATACAGAGAGGAAATCATTACTTTATTACAAACGAAACTTGTTCAAACGAATGAAGTAAGAAGATGTGCGTACTTATATCCAAGTTTCAGTTACATATTTAGCAAAGTGAATAAACCGTTAGCGTTAATAGAAATTGGGACAAGTTCTGGATTACAACTATTTTGGGACCAATATAGCTATTCGTACGGTACAGATGAAACATACGGAAATATAAATTCGAATGTACATGTAACTTCTGAAATAAGAGGAGAGAATGTGCCTCATTTATTAAAAGAAAGTCCACCTGTCGTAGAAAGAATCGGACTAGATTTACATGTAAATGATTTACATAGTGATGAAGATTATTTATGGCTACATGCACTCATTTGGCCAGAACATAAAGAAAGGCTTGAACTGTTTGAACAAGCTGCATCTTTAGTAAAAAATAAATCTGTTCAATTAATAGAAGGAGACGGTGTAGAGCTATTACCATCTATTATTGAACGAATAAGTAGCGACGCTGTTATCTGCATTTTTCATACACATGTCGCAAATCAAATACCTGAACAAATAAAACGTAAGCTGGAAAAACAAATCCAAGAAATAGGTGCAAAACGTGATGTATTCCACCTATATAACAACATGTGGGACCGGGATCTTCATATTGATTATTATATTAACGGAAACGAATATCGTGAAACAGTTGGAGAAACAGAAGGGCATGGGAGATGGTTTAGTTGGAAGCTTGGGAAGGAGACTTTATGCTAACGAAGGCCTCATTATTATGGATTTCATCACTAATATTCGGAATGAAAGCAGTTGACGTAAGCGAATCCGTTGACTGTTTTTCTATTTATTAAGCTTATTATGTATCCAATGTAAGCCTTAAATGTTTTCATGCTGTAAGTTTTAAAAAAACCACGATATAATCTTTTCCCAAAAGAAGTTAAAGATAGTGGATTGTTAGATTCTTCCTAGTTTCAAGCGAGAAACCAACAGTTAATCAGCTATATTACTAGTTCAAGAAATTATTATTTCAAATGGAAAAATCAAAGGAAAGTAAATATTTAACATGAATATATAATACATACGAGAAAGAGGACCATTTGATAGGGGGGATTCCAAATGCATATGGACGAACGATTGAATTTGCAGTTAACTAGTCAGGCTCTTCAGGTAATGAATAATGGAATTGTTGTTGTAAATCATGATGGAATCATCACATTCAGCAACCAACTATTCTGTAGCATGTTACATAAAAAAGAAAATGAAATCATAGGTGAGCATATATCAACGATTATTCCTGATCGTAAAAATTTAGTAGTGAATCAAAGTGAAAGTTTGTACAAGTACGAGTGTAAGATTGGCAACCAAGAATTTATTGTGAATGAATCCCGTGTATATCAAAGTGGAAAAGAAGGTGGAACGATTGTCATTCTGGCAAACAAGGAAAAAAGTATACAGTCTTTGGAAAATACTATCAGTCGGTATGAAAATGCCTTAAATTTACTTTCGGAATGTATTTTAGGGGTAAATGAACAAGGAATTATCAATTTTTTAAGCGGCTCTTATGCAAAATTTTTAGGGATTGATGATCCAAAGGAAGCGATTGGAAAACATTGTACGGAGGTCGTTGAGAATACGAGGATGCATATTATCGTAAAGACAGGGCAGGTGGAAATTGGACATATCCAGCGTATAAGTAATCGGAATATAATCGCAACGCGCATACCTATCGTTAAGGAAGGTAAGATTATTGGGGCAATTGGTAAAATTATGTTTCATGATATACAGCAGTTTAAAGCTTTGGGAGATCAAATTAGTGAAATGGAATCAAAGATAACTTACTATCAAACTGAATTACAGCGGCTGCAAGAAGGGAGGCTGTCCTTTCAAAGTATTATAGGAGAGAGTGCGAAAATGAAAGAAGTAAAAACGATGGCTTTAAAGGTTTCTAAAAGTCGGTCTACTGTTTTGATAAGAGGAGAAAGCGGTACAGGAAAGGAGCTTTTTGCGCATGCGGTACATCGTGCAAGTCCGCGTGCTAGTGGCACATTTATTCGCCTGAATTGTGCTGCGATTCCAAGGGATCTTTTGGAGGCTGAATTATTTGGATACGAAGAAGGGGCTTTTACAGGGGCGAAAAAAGGCGGTAAGCCTGGGAAAATTGAATTGGCTGATAAGGGAACGTTATTTTTAGATGAAATTGGTGATATGTCTTTGGACATGCAGGTAAAGTTGCTTCGTGTATTGCAAGAGAAAGAGATTGAAAGAATTGGCGGCACGAAAATTCAAAAGGTTGATGTTCGTTTCATTGCGGCGACACATCGGAATCTCCATGAAATGGTGCAAAGAGGGGAGTTCAGGGAGGATTTATATTATAGGTTGAATGTGTTCGAGATTGATATTCCTCCGTTACGAGAGAGAAAAGAAGATATGATACATATAACGGAATTTTTAATTAAGAAATTGAATGGTGAGCTAGGTAGCAACGTTATTTCATTAGATGAGAGAGTTAGAGATATATTCATGGAGCATGGTTGGCCAGGGAATATTAGGGAGCTAGAGAATGTGTTAGAACGAGCGATGAATGTTATAGAAGGAATGATTATTCAAGTGCATCATCTCCCTATCTATTTAAGGAAAAAAGACTTGGAAGAAACGTTATACCATGAAATATTTACGTTGGACATGGAGAAGCAAGAGATGAGTTATTTACTGCAGGCAGAAGTGGAATCCGCTGAAAAACGTGCGATTACGAGAGCCTTAGATAAAACTGCTGGAAATATAAAAGAGGCAGCCGGGCTTTTAGGAATTCATCGGGCCAGCTTATATCGAAAAATAGAAAAATATGAAATGTCATGAAGGAAAGTAAAGGGCAAACAGGCCCTTTTTTTGTTTGTAGTAATAAATACTGTCTCTATTTTGCGACGTATTCTTATAGATGCGACATGTTTGCTAATATTTGTTGCGTAAATGCGACATGTAAAGGTGGACATGTTAGGGTGATTACGAAGGAATAAGGGAATAGGGAATGAGTCGATTTTTGGCATGTTTCTTGCTATATAAATAAAAAAGACTTTAGCAGGAAGGGGATGGAATGCAGTGCTGGAAAATCATAGCTTACCGTATTTTATCATGCAAAGTATCGAAAAAACACCAAGTAAAGTGTATTTACAATTTGAAGAACAAAGGGTTACATATGAGGAGCTATATCATCGAATTACAAGAGCCATAGCGGGATTTTGTGAACTCGGTATTCAAAAAGGAGATAAAGTTTGTATTATGCTTCATAACACGCCTGAATATCTGGATGTATGGTTTGCTTTATCTTTTATGGGAGCAATTGCGGTGCCTCTGAATGTGCATTTAAAAGGAGAAGGTTTGCAGTATATTGTATCTCACTCTGATTGTAAGTTAATCATCGTTGATAAGGAATTTGTTCCTCAAATTGTTTCTTGTTTGTCATTTATACAAAGGGACATTCAAATTGTTGCTTACGGAAAAAATGAAAGCGCAGTCATTATGGGCGATGGTAAAGAGCGGTTAGTAATCGAATTGAAAGATGTACTACTTACAAATAATCATCACCTTCCAACTGAATTTGTTTCCTCCACTTTTATTAACAGTATCCTTTATACCTCTGGAACGACTGGATTACCTAAAGGGGTCATGTTAAGTCATTTAGCCTATGTAAATTCTGCGCAGTCATTTGCTAACTATATGGTTGGCGCAAGTTCAAAAGATGTCTTATTTACAGCGCTTCCGTTATTTCATATAAATGCCCAGGCACATACAGTACTTGGGGCCATTTCTTCCAATGCGACGATTGCTCTTGGTAAGCGATTTAGTGCTTCTAGATTTTGGGATGAAATTCGTAGTCATGGCGCAACAATTTTTAATTCTTTAGGATCTATGATTCCTATTCTCTGCAAGCAGCCAGAAAAGGAAGACGATAATGAAAATTTAGTAAGAGTGACGGCTTGTGCTGCTACACCTAAGGAATTTTGGAAGCCGTTTGAGGAGAGGTTTGGCGTTCAGATTGTGGAAGGTTACGGATTAACAGAAACAACGGGTTTTTGTGTAACGAATCCACTCTATGCTAATAAACCACCTTCTATAGGAAAACCATATTCATACGTAGAGACGAAGATTGTAAATGAGGATGGAAATGAAGCGCGGACTGGTGAAATTGGAGAAATTTTTATTCGTTCATTACAAGGACAAGCATTCATGGAAGGTTATTATAAAATGCTTGATAAAACAAAGGAGGCGATGAAGGAGGGATGGTTCCATACAGGAGATCGCGGTTATCTAGATGAGGAAGGTTACTTATACTTTTGCGATCGAATTAAACAGTGCATACGAAGACGTGGAGAAAATATCTCTTCTTGGGAAATCGAAAAAGTTGTGAATAATCACCCAAAAGTACTTGAATCAGCAGCTATCGGTGTCCCATCAGAAGTGGGGGAAGAGGATGTCAAATTATATGTGATTGTGAAAAAGGGAGAAACGATGTCCTATGAAGAGATTATAGATTGGTGTCAAGATCGTATGGCTTACTTTATGGTACCGCGATATGTTCAATTCAGTGAAACTTTCCCAAAAACTGCGACGGAACGGATTCAAAAGTTCAAGCTGAAGGGGGAAGGAATCGGAAGTGCTTGGGATCGTGAAAAGGTTGGCTATGTAATTAAAAGAACAAGTTGATGCGCTGATTTTACCTTATTACATATTGGAAAGAGGGGATTGGATTGGAAAATAAACGGGTTGTTACATGGTCCAAAGAAAATGGAATTGCGACAATTATCATTGATAATCCTCCTGTCAATGTACTGAGTGGTGCTGTGGTGGAACAATTGACGGTAGCAGTCGATGAAATCGAACGGGATGATGAAGTAATTGTTGTACTTCTAACTGGCGCGGGAGAAAAGGCCTTCGTTGCAGGAGGGGACATTAAATCATTTCCGGAATGGATTGGGAAAGGGAGCGAATATGCAGAGGGAAAATCATTGTGGCTTCAGAATCCATTAAATAAAATAGAAAGATTGCTAAAGCCAGTTATAGCTGCTATTAACGGATTAGCACTTGGGGGCGGGTGTGAATTAGCTTTATCATGTGATTTGCGGATTATAGAAGAACACGCCCAAATTGGGCTTCCGGAAGTGAAATTAGGTTTATTTCCAGGTGCGGGAGGAACGCAACGTTTGCCGAGGTTAATAGGAACTGCAAGTGCGAAGGAAATGATGTTTACTGGTGAAGCACTCACTGCTGAAGTAGCTTGGCGAGTTGGTTTGGTGAATCATGTTGTTCCGCGTGGCGAATCGCTGAATAAGGCGAAGGAATTAGCCGCAAAGATGTCTCGATTTTCTCTTCCTGCTTTATCTTTGATGAAACAATCTATCGATAAAGGGTTATCTTCTTCTCTTGAGGAAGGATTAAAAATAGAAGCTGAGAATTTCGGACATGTATTTCAAACGATTGATGTAAGAGAGGGAGTAGAGGCCTTTATAGAAAAGCGAACACCATTTTTTCATAATAAATAAAAAGCTATGACTATAATATGCAAAAAGTAATGCCTGCCAGAGGCAGGCATTACAACAATATATACAAAGTTAAAAAAATCCATATTATTGAGGGGGATTGGGGTTATGGATTTATTGATTGTATTGTTATCGCTTGGCTTGCTTATATTTGTAGCTTACCGAGGATTCTCAGTCATTTTATTCGCTCCGTTATGTGCGTTGCTCGCTGTGTTTTTAACAGAACCGTCGTATGTTTTACCGTTCTTTTCTAATGTCTTTATGGCGAAGATGGTCGGATTTATAAAATTATATTTTCCTGTATTTTTGCTTGGAGCGATTTTCGGTAAGGTTGTAGAAATTACTGGAATAGCAGAAAAAATCGCGAAAATTATTATCCGTTTTATTGGTGTGAAAAGAGCGATTCTTTCCATTGTATTAATGGGAGCGATTCTTACATACAGTGGTGTTAGTTTATTTGTGGCGGTATTTGCGATTTATCCATTTGCGGCGCAATTATTTCGCGAGGCGAATATTCCGAAACGACTCATTCCAGCGACAATCGCATTTAGCGCATTCACGTTTTCGATGGATTCGCTTCCTGGATCGCCTCAAATCCAAAATGTCATTCCAACTACTTTCTTTAAAACAGATATTTATGCAGCTCCTACATTAGGAATTATCGGAGCATTGTTTATCTTTACATGCGGCATGTTGTATTTGGAAAGGTGTAGGAAGAAGGCTGCTGCTAAAGGAGAGGGGTACTTTGGAAAAGACGGTGCTACTTCTGAACTTGCTGCCACAACAAGTGCACAGCTGGTGCAAACGCCAATTGCTTCTAGCGATGTTATTCCAGCTAGTTACTGGGTAGCTTTTCTTCCACTTGTACTGGTTGGAGCGATGAATAAAATCTTTACAGTATTCATCCCCGTTTGGTATACAAAGGGATTTGATTTTGCATCTATAGGCTTGAAGGAGTATGGAACGATTGATATGGGACAAGTTATAGGTATTTGGTCAGTGGAAATAGCACTTCTTATTGGAATACTGTCTGCTATAATATTAAATTTTCAAGCGGTAAAAGAACATTTTCAATCTATTACAAGCGTGGGCGTAAGTGGTTCAATCTTAGCTGCCATGAACACTGCAGCTGAGTATGGATTTGGTGCTGTTATAGCAGCTTTACCTGGATTTGTCATGATTCAAAATTATTTGACGGGGACTTTCGCAAATCCTTTAATTAGCGGAGCAGTCATGACGAATATATTATGCGGGCTGACGGGCTCGGGTTCGGGTGGAATGAGTATTACATTAGGTTTAATGGCTGAAAAATATATTGAAGTGGCAGCGAACTTTGACATTCCGTTAGATGTGCTGCATCGTGTCATTGCAATGGCGGCGGGAGGTATGGATACTCTCCCTCATAATGGAGCTGTTATAACCTTACTTGCAGTTACAGGATTAACGCACCGGGAAGCTTATAAAGAGATTTTTGGTATTACGATAATTAAGACACTTGCCGTATTCTTCGTTGTTGGAGTGTATTTGGCGTTTTCTATTGTATAGTAGGGTGGTTAACGCATTCATAATGCTAGATAATGAATAGTGTTAAATACAAACAGCTATCTTTCTATGAGACGATGGTTGTTTGTATGTTTTCAATGAATTTCATAAAAAACTCAAATTGTAGATTTAGGTTGAAATATCCCCAACTTTACTTGGTTAAGATGAGTAGGGCTTCCCTGTTAAAATAATAAATTCGGTAAATTTACTTGTTGCAACAATGCATTTTTTCACATCCATTGCAACAAATCCTATTTTCCCCTTTGATAACAGGTATATCACAATGTAAAGTAATGTAGTTTACTGATTCATTTATCCTTATAAAAATACTTGAAATATCCCGCTCGATTAGCAATTTCTTTCCCAACTACAAGAAAATAATTATAGTAGGCACTGGATTGTCAACATTAATAATAGCTGTGAAAAGCTTTTGCAAACGTTATTTATCCATAGAAGAATTTGAGGGAATATTCCTAGTAGTAGTTGAAGATGTAATGAAATTCCAGAAAATGAAAGTAACTAGTTACTTTCATTTTTCTTTTGTGATAATATGTTAGTAATTACTTACTTACATATTGAATGGAGGAATATAGATGGGGAAATTAACAGCACGAGAAAAAGTTATGGAAGCTGCTACTTTATTATTCGGGGAAAAGGGGTATACAGCGACAACCATTCGTGAAGTGGCAGAAAAAGCAGGTGTAAGCGAATTAACGATATTTCGTAATTTTAAAAATAAGGAAAATCTTTTTAGGGAGAGTATTATTTTACGGACGACACCAGTTGCTTTGCTAGAGGAAATAGAAGAGCAATTTACTGGTGATTTACATAAGGACCTTACGAAAGTGGCGGAAACATATATTCAAACCAATTTACCAAAGCTAAATTATATTTGGGCTGCGTTAATAGAATCAAGACAAAATAGTGAAATGAAAGCATTACTACATGAGTTGAATTCACATCTAGTGAATCACTTAGAACAATATTTAAAGCAACTTGGTGAGAAGGGACACATTTCCACCTGTAATTACTGTTTGATAGCGAATATGTTTTATGGACAACTGTTTTTATACATTATGAATGTAAGTATATCGGAAGAAGAAATTCAGTTAGAAGAGTATATAGAGACATGTGTAAATTTATTTATGAATGGGATTTTAAATAAATAAAAAGAATAAGGGTGGCAGAAATGAGGAATATATTAGCATTAATAGCTTTAATTGCAGGTTTTTTTATGGCAATTTTAGATTCGAATATTGTGAATATTGCATTACCAGAAATGACAAAGACATTTCATACTTCAATTGATACAATTTCTTGGGTTGCTAATAGTTATAATGTTGCCTTTGTATCGTGTTTATTAATTGCAGCACGCCTGGCGGATCAGTTTGGTCGCAAGAAACTGTATATTATTGGTTTATTGTTTTTTTCTATTAGTTCATTTATGTGCGGTATAGCCACTTCTTTTCATACATTAGTTGCTTTTAGGGTAATACAAGGAGTTTCCGCCGCAGTTATCGTACCAGTTGCTATGCCATTAGGCCTTAATTTAGTACCGAAAGAAAAACAAGGTATGATAGGAGGCGTCATGGGAGCTTTTGGGGGATTAGCAGCGGCGATTGGCCCTTCACTTGGAGGCGTTTTAACTGACAAATTAAATTGGAGTTGGGTGTTTTTTATTAATATACCAGTGAGTATATTATCTTTCATCTTCGTGATTCTTTGTATTAAGGAATCGTATGATCATGCTACAAGCTCTAAAATAGATTGGGCAGGTATGATTACTTCTGCATCTGCACTATGCTTACTCGTATATGCACTCATACAAGTAAATACAAATCATTTAAGCACGATAAGCTTAATACTTCTTTTTATGCTCTCATTCATAGGTTTTATATTATTTTTTATCATTGAAAAGAAAAGTGAAAATCCAATGTTGCCATTAAGAATATTCACAAATAAAGAGTTCTCAATCTCGAATTTTTCTTTATTCTTTGTTGGAATGGGACTAATGAACTTTTTATTTATACTTGCTTTTTATTTTGTTCAAGTAGAAGGTATGTCTGAATTACAGTCAGGTTTAATAATTAGCACGCTAGCGATTGTTTCGATGCTTGTTACAGCAATAGTAACACCACTTGCAGCAAAGCGGGGAAGTTCATTAATAGGTAGTATAGGGCTATTAACATTTATCGTAGCGTCATATTTATTTAGTCAAATAGATTCAAACTTTACTACATGGGATTATATTTGGAGGCTAATAATCGTTGGAATTGGAACTGGGTGCACATTAGCACCATATACAACAACGGCAGTTTTAAGTGTGCCTATTGAAAAGTCAGGTGTTGCTGCAAGTATTTGTAATATTTCAAGAACAGTTGGAAGTATTGTTGGGGTTGCGATACTTGTGATGTTTCTGAATCATCAATTGTTAGTTGAAAAAGAGAAGGTAAATAGGGAAGTAGTAACTATGATTAAAAAAAGTGATTTGTCAAATTTAGAAAGGGGGGAAGTATTGCAAGCGATAAATAAAAAACAGCAAATCATCTTAAAATCTGATGGAGAGCGAAAAATTTACAAACAAGTAAAGGAGGAATATCAGCAAGGAGTAATTCGTAGTTATAATTTAGCATTTTTAATGGGCGCAACTATATTTTTTATCGCATTTATTTTTAATATAGGAAGAGTCTTATTAGAGAAGAAAAGAAGAGGATCGTTTGAATAAAGAAAAAGGCTGTGCGTCATATAGAGCACAGCCTTTTTATAGTGATATGTATTTAATCAAAACCCAGATAATCCATCAATCTCACAAACTTTCTTGGATGTAAAACCGATATTTAGTAAAATTTTGCGCGAGGGGAGGTTGTTCGGATCAATAATTACAATATAGTTTTGGCATAGTATTGCTCCAAACTAAAATTTTTATTGTTCGTCAGAAAAGATTGTCTTTAATACTATTACTTACACTACCATAACCGTTGTTTTCAGTAAAACACGCTCCATCTAATGTAAGATTCCCTGAATGTTGTAATGTATTAAAAGTTCATTGGTACGCTCATTACTAAGTCGTAACATGTCATATATGTATTTTTGGCTATATTGAGGATAGGTTGGTTTTATATATGTTTTAGTAATTGAAAGAAAACTATTAAGTATGAAGAAGGGCATAAAACGTTTATAGAAAATAAGGAAACTTATAATATATAGAATTAGAAATAAGAATTTGATAGTATTGGAGTAAGGAGTTTTAATAGCAGTATATTAAGTGGTACTAATATATTGTTGCAAATACTTCCATGAATTTATGGAAGCATTTGATAGAATTCAAAAAAATATAATGGAGGCTCATATGAAAAAAGTAATTGGCGCAGCAACAGCAACTGTTTTCGGATTGGGAGCATTTACTACAACTGCTACCGCAGAAACAATCGTAACAGCAGATGTACTCAACGTACGTGAAAAACCGACTACGGAATCAAAAGTAGTCGAAAAGGTAAAAAATGGGCAAGAATTAAAAGTCATCAATACTGAAGATGGCTGGACAAAAATTGAGTTGAATGGTAAAGAAGTATTTGTAAGCTCGGAGTTTACAAAAGATATTTACCATGTAACAGCAAATTTATTAAATGTTCGTACGGAAGCAAACACAGAATCAAAAATTCTTGGCAGACTGAAAAAAGATGATGTAATTGAATCAACGAACCAAGTAAAAGATGGATGGCTACAATTTGAGTATAAAGGAAAAACAGCTTATGTAAATGTTTCTTTCTTATCTAGTACAGCACCAGTTGAAAAAAAGGCTGACGAGAAAACGAAGCAAGTAGCGAAAGTGCAAAAAATGGTTAAAGCTAAGGAAGAAGCGAAAACACAGAAGGTAACAAAGGCAAAAGAAACAATTAAACCTAAGGAAGAAGAGAAAGTACAAGAAGTAGTAAAAGTACAAGAAGTAGTAAAAGTACAAGAAGTAGTAAAAGTACAAGAAGTAGTAAAAGTACAAGAAGAAGCAAAAGTACAAGAAGTAGCAAAACCTAAGGAAGAAGCAAAAGTACAAGAAGTAGCAAAACCTAAGGAAGAAGAGAAAGTACAAGAAGTAGCAAAACCTAAGGAAGAAGAGAAAGTACAAGAAGTAGTAAAGCCTA